>NZ_JACGAT010000002.1:0-164500 GCF_020137635.1 Campylobacter sp. RM12642 | reverse complement strand
TTAGCGAGTAATTAGGAATTAACTTCCTAATTATTCTTCAATTAATTCTTTTTCGCCTTTTTTACGAGCTGCTATGATTAATGGAACTCCACTTAAATCATAGTGTTTTCTTAATACATTTTGTAAATAGCGTTTGTAAGAAAAATGAAGTGCTTTTGGTCTATTCATTACAAGTGCGATTTTTGGTGGTGCAACGCTATATTGAGTAGCGTAATAAATCTTAACAAGTTTGCCTTTATCGTGTGGCAATGGATGAGCTAGACAAGCTTCTTCTATGATTTGATTTAGTTTTGAAGTTTGGATTTTTTGAATGTAGTTTGAATGCACTTTTAAGATTAAATCTAAAAGATTTTTAATACGCTTTTTACTAAGTGCTGAAACGCTAATAATCGGTGCATAGGCTAAGAATTTAAATCTATCAAGTCTTAAATGTTTGCAAACTTCATCAAATTCTTTATCACTCTTACCACATAAATCCCATTTATTTAAAACTATAATCACGCCTAAATAATTCTTACCCAAAAGCCCAGCTATTCTTTCATCAAGCTCGTTAAATCCTTCAGCAGCGTCTAATACAAGCAAGGCGATTTGAGAGTTTTCTAGCATTTTTTCTGTGCGATTTAGAGCGTATTTTTCTATACCTAAAATTTTACTTCTTCTTCTAATTCCTGCGGTATCAATAAATTCAAGCGTTTTGCCATTATATTCAATACTTTCATTTACAGGGTCAATTGTTGTTCCTGCAATGCTACTTACAACACATCTTTCATCATTTACAAGTGCGTTTAAAAGTGAGCTTTTGCCTACATTTACACGCCCTAAAATTGAGATTTTTATATGATTTTCATCAATTTCGCTAACTTCATTAATGCCTTCTTCATCATATTCACCAGCTATGTTTTCATCTAAGAAATCTTCTAAGCTAAGCTCTGAATTATCAGGCACGAAAGTATCACGCAAATGTGAGCTTAAAAAATCATTTAATTCATCAATTCCCGTTGCGTGAGATACGCTTATATTAAATACATTTTTAAATCCAAAACGAGTAAATTCCAAGCTTCTTTCTTCATCTTTTTTACTATCTACTTTATTAATTACTAAAGCTGTTGGTTTTTTAAGCTTTAATAAATCATAAAAATAAGCCCTATCATCATCATTTGCACCCAATTTACAATCTACCATATAAACGATTATATCAGCGTCTTTTGCTTCTTTTAAGGTGTTCTTTTTAACATTTTGAAATAATTCATCTTTATCATCAAGCCCACCGCTATCTACTAAAATAGCCTTTTTTCCATTAATATCAACTATTTTTCTATTAGTATCTCTAGTAGTGCCACTAATATCAGAAGTTATCGCTAAGCGTTCTTTTGCCAAGCGATTAAATAGTGAGCTTTTGCCAACATTTGGCTTTCCTATTAACATTATTTTTTGCATTTATATCCTTTATTAAAAAAGCTCATTTTAGCTATTATTGTTTAAGTCCTAGCAAAGTATCTAACATTTTATCAACCGTTGTGATGATTTTAGCACTTGCACCAAAACTTGCTTGATATTTCATAAGATTGCTTAATTCTTCGTTCATATCAACACCACTTACTGATTGAAATTCTGCTGTTACATTAGCCAAGATAGCTTCGTTTGTTTTGTATAAAGTATTATTGTTTTCTGCACGACTTGCTATATCTGTTGTTAAAGACCTATAAAATCCTTCAAAAGTAGCTTGAGTGCTTTCTCCTTTAGTATCGTAAAAATCAATTTTATTATATTGAAGTTGATTGATTGCATTTGCTACATCGTTATTTCCATCAGCACCAGAACTACTTGCTCTAAGTAAAGTTGGATCATGTCTTAGGCTAGTATCTACATTTATATTGCTACCATTAGTGCCTTCAAAGAATTTCCCAAGACCAAAAATTCCAGGAAAATTCGTGCCATGATCTTCTACGCCTACTTTAAATCCATCTAGTTTAGGAATAAGACTAAAAATACCACTATCTTTTGTTTCATCATAAGAATAATCAGCTAAAAAATAATCATCAAAATCGTTTAAATTGTTATTATCATTATTATCATCTGTATTAGAATTAATTTTTTCTAATAAACTAGAACTTCTTACTCCACCTGTCATTGATGTGCTTGTATCAAGAGTGATTGTTTTTCTTGCTACTTCTTTACCATTATCGTTATATACGATTAAATCAAATGTGCCTGTTTTTAATCTATTATCTGCATTCATAATAATATCATCATTTTTTAGATGAGACATTTCATTTGATAATATTTGCTTTTGAGCTGCTCTTGAGTAGATATTGTTTGTTTCTGTAATCATAGTTTTTGCAAAAGAATCAAGATTGTTTATATAATCTTGCAAAATACCATCATCAAATCCATTAGTTTGGGTATTAAACTCACGACCTCTTAAATCAAGTTGAGCTCCTAATTGTCCCCCACTTAATTTAGAAGTTAAATCAGCAGTAGTTCCATCTTGAAGCTCATAATAAATCCTTTGAAAAGGGCTTCCTGCAGCAACACTATCTATTCTTAATGGATGAAATGTTGTCCCATCAACTATAGAAAAACCTTCAATATTTAAATGATAATCTATGCTCCCATCTTTTACATTTGTATCAAATGAAGCATTTTGTTCTAAATTCTCTTTAAAAACTGATGATTTAACGAGTTTTGAAAGTCTTAATTCTAATTCATCTCTTTTATCTCTTAAATCATTTGCCATAGAATCACCAGCACTCTCACTTGCTGCTATTTGAGCATTAATTGTAGAAATATCCTTACCAATTCTATTTATTTCTTCAATAGTTAAAACTACATCATCATTTACTGATTTTTGCATTTTAAACATATCATCTCTAGTAGCTTTTATATCTTTTGCAAGGGTTGTTGCTACTTGAACTAGATTTATTTTTGTAGCACCATCAGCAGGGTTGCTAGCATAATTATTCCAAGCTTTTTGATAAGCTTGTAAATCATTTAAAATTCCAACATCTTTTAAATCAGGAAATCTTTGTGCTGCTTCTTCAAGTTTTGTTTTTAGATATTTAGTATGTTCAAAATTATTTGTATTATCACGCATTTTTGTGAAAACATACTCATCGTGAATTCTTACAATCTTATCAACCTTAGTTCCAAGTCCAATATCACCAGCTGGCACATGTAAAGCATCTGCTGCTGATTGAACCACTCTTTGCCTAGTATAATAAGGATTGTTTGCATTTGTAATGTTATGTCCTGTTGTAGATATTTGAACTTGTGCAGCTCCAAGACCACTTACACCTGTATTTAGTGTTGAAAATATACTCATAATTAACCTTTAAAACTTTAACTTGATTTAAGCTTGTTAGCAAAATATATTCCATATCGTAAAAATTTTATTAATCTTTATATTTATTTGAAATTCTTTTTTTTAGATATTGATTTAAAAAATATTTTTTAATAACTTATATTAAAATTAAAAACTTATAATCCAACATTAAAATATTTATTAAAGGAAGAAATATGAAAATAATGGTAATTCAAGGACCAAATTTAAATATGTTAGGTCAAAGAGACCCTAGAATTTATGGAACTATGACTATGGCTCAAATACATGAACAAATGAGTATAGCTGCTAAAGAAAGCAATGTTGATATAGAGTTTTATCAAAGCAATTATGAAGGCGAAATAATTGATAAAATTCAAGAGTGTGTAGGAACTTGTGATGCAATTATTATAAATGCTGGTGGATATACTCATACATCAATTGCGATTGCTGATGCAATAGCAGCTACTAGAATGCCTGTAGTTGAAGTTCATATTAGTAATATTTATGCTAGAGAAGAATTTAGAGCTAAGAGTTTCTTAAGTCCTGTATGTGCTGGAACTATTAGTGGTTTTGGGCCATTTAGTTATCATTTAGCATTACTTAGTGCTATTCAAATGGTTCAACAACAAAGAGCATTTATAGCAGCTCAAGAAGAAGCACTAAAAGCAAATAACGCTTAATGCCAAATATCAAGATAAATGAAGCGAGATATTTTAAAAGGATTAAGTATTATCCGTATTTTAGTAAGGATAATAAAGCTTATAAATATTTAGCTTTAATTTCTCTTGGTAGTAATATAGAGCCTGAGTGTGAAAGATTTGTAAGATTATTTAAAAAATTAAAATCTGATAGAAGATTTAAGATTATTCAAACTTCAGCATTATTAATAAATGAAGCTTTTGGGTATAAAGAGCAAAAAGATTTTACAAATGCTTTAATGTTTGTTAAAACAAGTCTTCACGCAAGAGAGCTTTTAAAAGTTTTACAACACTATGAAAATATTTTTCATAGGACAAGAAGTTTTAAAAATGCACCTAGAACTCTTGATTTAGATATTGTTTATTTTAGTGAAAAAACATATTGCGATAAGAGATTAGTATTACCACATTATGGTGCAGAAGATAGGATTAGTATAACTTTAGTATTAGGAACAATGTAAGGAAAAAATATGGCAATTAGGCAAGATAGTTTTAGAGTAGAAAAAGGACAAGATTATTTAGCTTATGTTAGAGATTATTATGGAGATGAAGCTGAAATAGTTGCTGTAACTCAAGTAGAAGGAAGAACTCCAACAAGCCCTGCTATGGTAGAAGTAGTTGTAGCTATTAATGATACAAAAGAAAAAAAGCAACCAATTGTAAATAAAAGAGCAGCGTTACACTACGAAAATAGCTTAAAAGAATTTAAAAGCGATAATTTTGATAGAAAAATAGCTATAGAAAATAAGCAAAATCAAAATGAAAATAAATCACTTAATCAAGATTTAAATTCTAAAAAAGAATTATCTAGATTAAAGTTTAATCCTAATTCTAGCAATAAGTCAAAAGATGATAAGCAATTATTAAATGAGTTAAATAGCAAAGTAGATTATTTAATGAGTATGAGATGGGGAGAGCTTGCTCCTGCTAGAAATAATCTTGAAATTCCACCTGAGTTTGCATTAATTTATGATAAAGCAAAAAAAAGTGATATGTTACAAACTCATTTAGATGAAATTATGAGAGCAACTCTTAAAAATATGCCAAAAGCTTTATTGAGTAATAAAGAAGCAATTACTAGATATTTTACAACCTTACTTAAGAGTATGATACCTTGCAGAGTTGATGCACCTATTAGAAAACAAAAAATAATTATGTTAGTTGGCCCAACAGGGGTTGGCAAGACTACAACATTAGCTAAGCTAGCTTATAGATACGCATACGGAAGCAAAAGATACAAAACTGCTATAGTTTCACTTGATAATTTTAGACTAGGTGCTAAAGAGCAATTAGCTGAATATGCTAGGACTATGAGATTACCAATTGCATTTGTATCAACCGAAGAAGATTTACATAAAAATCTTGAGACTTTAAGTGGTTATGATGTGGTTTTAATAGATTCAACCGGTAATTCTCAATATGATAAAACAAAAATTGAAAAATTAGAAAGTTATTTAAAGGCTAGTGAGAGTGAAATTGAAGTTGCATTAGTATTAAATGCTGGTATGAAGTATGATGATATGGAAGAGACTTTTAATGCTTTTAATGCTTTAAATATTGATACTTTAATACTTACAAAATTTGATGAAACTAGAGCTTTTGGTAATATTTTTTCATTAATTTTTAATATTAAAAAACCTGTTTCGTTTTTTTCAATAGGTCAGAATGTTCCTGATGATATTTTAGTAGCTAATAGCGAGTATTTAATTAAATGCGTTTTAGATGGATTTAAAGGATAAATTATGCAAACACAAGCTGATAAATTAAATGAGCTTATGAAAAATGAGCATAAAGTAAATAAGAAAAATACAAAATTTATTGCAATTACAAGTGGTAAAGGTGGGGTTGGCAAAAGTACAATAAGTGCTAATATTGCTAATTTACTTGCAAATGATGGATATAAAGTAGGTCTTTTTGATGCTGATATTGGTCTTGCAAATCTTGATGTAATTTTAAATGTGAAAATAGGTAAAAATTTATTACATGTTTTAAAAGGAGAATGTAAGCTAGCTGATATTATTAAACAAGTAAAACCGAATTTAAAACTAATCCCAGGTGATAGTGGTGGAGAGATTTTAAAATACAATAATTCAAGTTATTTTGACGCTTTTTTAGAAGATGCTGAATTATTAGAAGATTTAGACTTTTTGATAATTGATACGGGTGCTGGTATTGGTGGAACTACTTTACATTTTTTAGAAATTGCTGATGAAGTTATTGTTGTAACTACACCTGATCCTGCTGCAATTACTGATGCTTATGCTACTATTAAAGTTACTTCTGATGTAAGAAATGATTTTTTAATGCTTTTTAATGTGGTAAAAAGCGAAAAAGAAGCACTAGATTTATTTACAAATATTTCAAAAGTTGCATCAGCAAATATTAAAAATAATCCTGAATTAAAGTATTTAGGATATTTAGAAAGCTCTGCTTATGTTATTGATTGTATTAAAAGTAGAGTTTTGTTTTCTCAAAGTTCATCAAGAGAAACTAATCAGTTAAAAAAAGCTACTAATAATCTTTTATCAAGATTGGAACGAAATGTGCTTAAAGATTCTGATTCAGGAAATATAAAAAGCTTTTTTAAGAGATTAATTGATAGGATTTAAGGTATATGAGAACGGATAATTATATTGCTTTTGTTACAGTTTGTGGATTTTTTATAGGTTTTATTTGTGCTGTATTTAAGATTGATGATCCGTTTATGATGATAGGTTTTACCTTATTTACTACTTTTGTTTTTTATATTTTAATCCATCTTGTTGTTCTTAATTTTGTTGATGCGAAGAAATTAGGTAGTAGGACTTTTGATAAATTTGCTTACGAAAATACTACAAATCATTTTATAAAAGAGCTTGAGATTAGAGAAAATAGAATGGATAAGATTATTCAGAGTGTAGAAAGTGAATTAGAAATTATCAAAAAACAAACAAAACCTGCAAGGAAATATAATGCAAAAGCGGCTTAATGCGTATGCAAGTGCTTTAAAAAATGCTCAAGATGAATTAGCTGTTAAATATCAACCAGCATTAAGAGCTATGGCATTTAGATTAAAAGAACGCTTGCCTGCTAGTGTTGATGTTAATGATTTAATAGGTGTTGGGACTGAAGAATTAATCAAATTAGCAAGACGCTATGATGATTTACAAAATGATAATTTTTGGGGATATGCTAGAAAAAGAGTATATGGTTCTATGCTTGATTTTTTAAGAAGTCTTGATACTTTAAGCAGAAGCAATAGAAAAATTGTAAAAGATATAGAAAAAATAATAAATGATTATATAAATGATTTTGATGAAGAACCAAGTGATGAGTATTTAGCAAGTGAATTAGGTATAGAAGTAGATAAGATTAAAGAAGCAAGATTAGCACAATCAATTAGCTATATCGTTCCATTAGATGAACAATTACAAGTATTAAGCGATGAAGACGCTAATGAAAGACTTGATAAAGAAAATTTATTAGAAAAAATTACCGAAGTTTTAGAAGAATTAAATGAAAGAGAACAATTGATTATTCAGTTATATTTTTATGAAGAGCTTAGTTTAAAAGAAATTAGTGAAATTTTGCAAATTAGCGAATCAAGAGTATCGCAGTTGCAAAGTAGGGTAATTAATACATTAAGAAAAAGGCTAATTGATGGCTGATATTTTATCTCAAGAAGAAATAGACGCACTTTTAAATTCCGTTGATTCAGCCGATAGTGTCCCTGAAGTAAAGAAAGAAAACGATGAAAGGCAAATCATAATATATGATTTTAAGCGTCCAAATCGTGTTAGTAAAGAACAACTTCGTGCAGTAAAAGGAATTCATGATAAATTAGCAAGAAGCCTTGCTACTCAAATTTCTCAAATGATGAGAAGTATGGTGGAAATAAAGCTACATTCAGTTGATCAGATGACTTATGGTGAGTTTTTGATGTCTTTACCAAATCCTACTAGTTTTAATGTTTTTTCAATCAAGCCTTTAGATGGAACTTGTGTTTTAGAGATAAATCCTAGTATTGCCTTTCCTATGATTGATAAATTATTAGGCGGAGCTGGAGAAGGAAGTGAAAAAAATAGAGAATTAACAGATATTGAGATTAATTTACTTGATAGTATTTTAAGAATTATGATGGGTAGGCTTAAAGAAAGCTGGTCAATAATTACTGATATGTATCCTAGCGTAGAAGCTAAAGAAAGTAGCCCAAGTGTAGTCCAAATTGTAAGCCAAAACGAAATAGTAATAATGGTTGTAATGGAGCTTACTATAGGTAATAATAGTGGTATGATTAATATTTGTTATCCTGTAATTTATTTAGAACCAATTTTAGGTCGTTTAGCAAATCGTGATGTAATGCTAGGCGAAACAAGTGCTAAAAAAAGTAGAAATAAAGAAATCAAAACCTTAGTAGGTCGTGCTGATATGGTCTATGAAGTGATTTTAGGTAAGGCTTTTATTAGCGTAGAAGAATTTTTAGGACTTGAGAATGGAAATATTATTAAGTTAAATAGAAATGCTGATGATAAAGCTATTGTGAGCGTTGATGGAAAAGATGTATTTTTAGCTCAATTTGGTATTCATAGATACCAAAAATCAATTAAGATTTTAGATTTAATTAAAACTGATAAAGATGAGGTTAAAAACATACTTGAAGCTTATGAGTTAGAGCGTAAAACAAAGGCTGCAGAATTTGATAAAGTAGTAGAAAATCAAGAAGAATTGTCAATGGAAGATGAGGATAAGATAAATGATTGATGAGTTTTTAGGTTTATTTGTAAATGAATGTATTGCCACTATTGAAGGGCTTACAGGAAAAAGTGCTAGATTTAGCGAATATAGTGAGTTTGATATTAAAAACAATGCCTTAAAACCACCTATTTTAAAAGCTGCTTTTAAAAGCGAAGATAAAGAATTTGCATTTTTATCAAGTCCAGTTTTAATGAGTGCGATTTCTGAATGGATGATGGGTGAAGAAGAAATCTCAATGAATGAGAATTTAGGCACAGATGAGCTTGACGCTAGCAAAGAAGCAATTAGCAATATATTTTCAGCATTTTCAACTTCATTAAATGCACAAAAGGATTTGCCTAAATTTAATTTTAGCTTAGAAAAATGTGAGTTTTTGACTGATGAGTGTGATTTATCTAAGTTTTATAAAATTTATTTTTATGATGTAAATATCAATGATTTAAACGAGCAAATAAGTCTTGCTATCAATGAAAAAGCTTATAAGCTTTTAAATCCTAATTCAAATTCTACAAAAGAAAGCGAAGTAAGTGCACCTAAAATGGATTTGGGTGAGTTAAAAAATATTAATTTAATAATGGATGTAAAGCTTCCGATTAGAGTTAGAATTGGTAGTAAAAAAATGCTTTTAAAAGATGTTTTAACAATGGATATAGGTTCTGTTATTGAGCTTGACCAATTAGCAAATGACCCTTTAGAAATATTAGTTGGGGATAAATGTTTTGCTGAAGGAGAAGTTGTTATTGTTGATGGAAATTTTGGTGTGCAAATTACTAAAATCGGAGATAAAAAAGAAAGGTTAGAAAGTCTTAGATGAAATCAGTTACAATTTTTGGCTCGGCTAGATTTGATGAAAATAATAAATATTATAAAGACGCTTTTGAATTAAGTGAAGTTCTAGCAAAGAACGGCTATAGCATTACTACAGGTGGTGGCGGTGGTATTATGCACGCTGCTAATAAAGCTGCTTTTTTAGTTGGCGGGGTTGAGAGTATTGGTATTAATATAAAATTACCAATGGAACAAAGATTAAATGAATATTGCACTAAATCTATTGAATTTAGCGATTTATCTTTAAGAAAAAAAGCCTTAATGCAAAATGATGTAATGATAGTTTGTGCTGGTGGATACGGAACTTTAGATGAATTATTTGAAGTTTTAACCTTAGCTCAAACAAAATTAAGAAATTATAAAATCATTTTGTATAACGAAGAATTTTTTAAACCATTAGTTGATTTTTTTAAAAATACACTTTTAAATTCCGGTGCAATTGATGAGAGTTCTTTAGATATTTTTAGCGTAGCAAATACACCTAGTGAAGTTTTAGACTTAATAAAATAATTTTTTTACCGATATACCCTAAAGATTATTAACAAGGAAAAAGAATGAGAATAACAAGCTCTTATATTTATTCACAAAATTTAGGCAATTTTCAGCGTCAGCAAAATATGATAAATGACGCAAATAACCAATTAACAAGTGGTTTGAAGATTAATCAATCTTATGATGACGCTGGAATTTATTCAGAAGGTTCAAGACTTGTTTATGAGATTTCTACATTTCAGCAAATTAGCGAAGCTGCTAGTAAAGCTATAAATATTACAAAAAACTCTGATAAAGCAGTAGATGAAATGAGTAAGGCACTAGACCAATTTAAAAACAAATTAATTCAAGGTGCAAACGAAGTTCATTCTGATACTTCTTTAAACGCTTTAGCAAATGACTTACAAAAAATAAGAGATCATATTGTAAATATTGCAAATACAAGTATTAATGGACAATATTTATTCAGTGGAACTAATGTTGGGACTAAGCCTTTTGATGAAAAGGGTAATTATTATGGCAATGATGAAAATATGCAAGTTTTACTAGGGTCTAATGTGTATAATGATTACAATATTTCAGGTCAGGAGCTTATGAAAGGTGTTGATAATGATTACAAAAAAATAATCAGCACAAATGTTCGTTTGGTTGATAGAAGATATGATATTAATAAACCAGAAGAAGTGCATTATATTACTCAAGATAGTAAGATTAAAGACTTAATTGGTAAAGAATATT
Source organism: Campylobacter sp. RM12642 (assembly GCF_020137635.1). Taxonomy (NCBI): domain Bacteria; kingdom Pseudomonadati; phylum Campylobacterota; class Epsilonproteobacteria; order Campylobacterales; family Campylobacteraceae; genus Campylobacter; species Campylobacter sp. RM12642. The sequence goes on along the minus strand of NZ_JACGAT010000002.1, from coordinate 153,688 downwards.
TAAAACCACAAGCTAATGGAAAAGAGCTTAATGTGAATGATCATTTTTTAAAAAATGATGAAGGAAGATTTCCTGATACTTATTTTTATGTTCGTGGGACTAAGGGAAATGGTGAGAGTTTTAAAGCTAAGTTTAAGATGGGTGCTGATGAAGATGTTGGTGCTATGCTTAGTAAAATAGGTGAGTTATACGGAAATACTAAAGAAAATAAAGTAGTAGATGTAACGCTTAGCAATAATGGAACAATAGAAATTACTGATTTAAAAAATCAAGAAAGTAGAATTAATTTTTCTATGTTTGCAGCTACTGCTAAGGCTGATGATTTCGGACAAATTTATCCACCAAAAATACCTGATACACCACCAATGCCTATCATTCCTTTTCCTGTTAAAAGTGAGTTAGCAAGTGTAACTAATCCAAATGATTTAAGAAATAATAATGATGTTTTTGTTTTAGAATTTACAAATACAGGTAATATTGATACTTCTTTTACTAGCGATGGGATTGATTATTCTAGGTCTTTATTTAGTAAAAAAGATAATATCTTAAGCTCAAACATAGCTCAAGTAGATAAAAATAATAATGTAGCTACTAATGAGACTAAATTAGTTGAGGCTTCGCAAGGAACATTAAAGCTAAATCCAAATGATACTACAAGACCTGATAGTGTTTTAAAACTAGAAATTACTTCAAAAAATAAGGTGCATTATTCAATAGATTTTAATATTACTCAAGGCACTGCAACGGCTAGTTATAAACAAAATGGTCAAGATAAAAAAGTAACTTTACCTATTACAAATGTGGTTTATGATAATAATCAGCATATTTCAGATAGTGTTAAAACAAATCCTGAAAATATAACATATAAGCAATTAGGAGATATTATTTCTATGTTTGCTAGTGATAATATCCCAACTAAAGATTATCAATTAGTTAAAAAATATCCAAATCAAGCTAATTCTCCTATGATTTTAAATAATGATGATAAAGCAGAATTAGAAAGGCTGTTAATTAATTCTAAAAATTCAGTTGATGTAGGTCTTAATGAAAAAGGTCAAATGACTTTAATAGACAAAGGTGCGACTACTACTAAAATAGATTTAGCTATATTTGACGCTAATACTATGAATAAAGATGAATTTGATTTTGGAAATGATGCTAATGGTTTGCCAATTGCTGAAGGTTCTAAAAAGGGAGATTTGTTTAATTTCAATACAAATTCTACTTTAATTGTTGATGAAGGTAGGGTTGATATTATAAAAGACCTTGATAAGATGATAGAAGCTGTTAGAAATGGAAATTATAGAGCAGATAGTAATAATCCTGAATTGTTAAAAAGTGTTGGTATTCAAGGAGCTTTAAAAAGGATTGACCATTTACAAGATCATATTAATAAAGTTCATACAAAAATAGGTGCAACTCAAACAAGTATTCAAAATTCTCAAGATAGAGCAGATTTAATGAAAGTAAATGTTGAACAAGTTAAGGCGAAGGTTCTTAATTCAGACCCTGTAGAAAGCCAATTAATGCTAATGCAAGCGACAATTACCTTACAAGCTACTTTACAAGCTAGTGCGCAGGTTTCAAAATTAAGCTTATTAAATTATATGTAAGATGAAAAAAGAATTTATATTTATATTTGTTTCATTTATATTATTTTATTTTAGTTTCGGGCTGTTTTTGCCCGAAGCTAATGGATTATTTTTAGCAAGTGCTTATTTTAGCAAGGGCTTAAGAATTTGTTTTGGAAATCTTTCTTATATTTTTTTATTAGCATTTGTAGGAAATTACTTATTTGTATATAAATCTTTTAAATATGCTTTAAAAATATTAGCCAATATAATTTGTAGTATTTTGATATTATCTTTACCTTTTTCTAGTGTTTTTGATTTTGGAATTATTAGCTTTTTAGGTTTTGTAAATATTGTATTTTTTATCTTGCTTGTATTTGTTTTAATTTATTTTAATCATTCTTATATTTATTCAAAATTACAAGATAAAGATAAGTTTAAAAATCTTTTTAAAAGTAAAGAAAAACCTATTAAAAAAGAAAAAATCATAAAAGAAATAAAAACTCCTAAAGAAGACAAATCAAAACCAAAAGAAGAAATTTTAAGCGATTTAGGCAATATTAGATTTGTAAAATCATATGAAGCAAAAACTCCTAAAGAAGATGAAAAGACTAAAATTAATTTTACAAATGAACAAGGCAAAATAATTAGTGAGCCAAAAATAGTTTTAGAGCCTTTAATGCAGAAAATAAACAAAGATAGCATTAATAAAGATGATTTTAAAATAGTTAAAAACGAAATAAAAGAAGAAAAATCAGTAGAGCAAAACGAAGAAATACAAAATGAAATTCCTGTTTTAAATTCTAATGATTTTCAAGATATTTTGATAGTAGATGAGCAAGATTCTCAAAGTTTTGTCCCTAAAAAAGGCAAAAAAGTAGAGATTTTAAATGAGCTTGAAGAAAATAAAGCAATTTTAAAAGATATTGAATTAGGAGCGATTGAAATACCAAGAGATTTTGAGTTACCTAGTGTGGAATTATTAGATAAAGCCGTAACTACAGAAATAATAATTAATGAAGATGAACTTGATGAGAAAATAAACGAGCTTTTAGCAAAATTAAAGCATTTTAAGATTGATGGAGATGTGGTTAAAACATATTGGGGTCCTGTGGTTACTACATTTGAGTTTAGACCTGCTGCTGATGTAAAGCTTAGCAAAATTTCAGGCTTAGCTGATGATTTAGCTATGGCACTTAAGGCTACAAGTATTAGAATTCAAGCACCAATTCCAGGAAAAGATGTGGTAGGGATTGAAATTCCAAATAAAACTTCTCAAACAATTAATATTAGAACTATTTTTGAAGATGAATTATTTTCAAAATCTAAAAGCAAATTAACAATAGCCTTAGGTAAGGATATAGTAGGAAATACTTTTGTAACCGATTTAAAACGCTTACCGCATTTATTAATAGCAGGAACTACAGGAAGTGGTAAGAGTGTGGGTATTAATGCTATGATTTTAAGTCTTTTATATAAAAATAGCCCAAGGACTTTAAGGTTATTGATGATTGACCCTAAAATGCTTGAGTTTTCAATGTATAATGATATTCCGCACTTATTAACTCCTGTAATTACAAGAGCAGAAAAAGCAACTTTAGCTTTAAAAAATATGGTTTTAGAGATGGAAAGACGATATGAATTAATGGCTAGCGTTTATACTAAAAATATTGAGAGTTTTAATGAAAAAGCACCTAAATTAGGACTTGAGCCTTTTGCTTATATTGTAATTATTATTGATGAGTTGGCTGATTTAATAATGACTAGCGGAAAAGAAGTAGAAACTTATATAGCAAGATTAGCTCAAATGGCAAGAGCAGCAGGAATTCATCTAATAGTAGCTACACAACGCCCAAGTGTAGATGTAATAACAGGTCTTATTAAGGCAAATTTACCTAGTAGATTAAGCTATAAAGTTGGAACTGGAGTTGATAGTAAGGTTATACTAGATTCTAAAGGAGCTGAGAGTTTGCTTGGTCGTGGAGATAGTTTATTTACTCCACCAGGAACAAGTCAGATAGTAAGATTGCACGCTCCATTTGCAAGTGAAGAAGAGATAATTAGAGTAGTAGAGCACCTAAAAAAACAAGAAAAAGCAAATTATGATGAGAGTATTTTACAAGATTCAAGCTTTACTCAAACCTATGTTAAAAATAATGATGATAGTGTAGATGAATTATTCAGTGAAGCTGTAAGAATTATGCAAGAGAGTGGAAAAACTAGTATTTCTTATATTCAACGCCAATTAAATATAGGTTACAATAGAGCTGCTAATATTGTAGAGCAGTGCGAAAAGCAAGGAATTTTGAGCGAACCTAATTCAAAAGGTGTGAGAAGTCTTTTATAAAAAAATCTAAGGAGAAATATGACAAAAATAGGAAAAAAAGAATTTTATGTAGTAGCATTAATGCTGTTTGCTATGTTTTTTGGTGCTGGGAATTTTATTTTGCCACCAAAACTAGGAATGGATGCGGGGAGTAATTTTTATTTAGCGATTTTGTTTTTTTGTGTAACAGGTGTTGCTTTACCTGTTTTAGGCGTTGCTGCAGTTGCTAAAGCAGGAACATTAAAAGAATTAGCAAGTAGAGTAAATGTAACATTTGCAGTAATTTTTGTAGCAGTTATTTATATTACCATAGGGCCTTTAGTAGCAATTCCAAGAGCTAGCACTATGCCTTATGAAATAATGATTTTACCTTTTGTTGATAATGAATATAATGTATATTATTTAGCTTTTTATAGTTTTATATATTTTGCACTTAATTATTATATATGCTTAAATCCTAGCACTATGTTAGATACATTAGGCAAGTATTTAACACCGATTTTACTTATTTTAATAGCAGTATTTTTTATATGCACTTTAATTTATTCAGAAGTAAATGTTAGCATTCCTAATCAAAATTACACTACCCACCCAGTAGCAACAGCATTTGTAGAAGGCTATCAGACTATGGATGCGCTTGCTGCTTTAGTATTTGGGATTAGTGTTGTTGGAGCTTTAAAATCATTAGGAGTTACTAATAAACATCAATTATCATTACTTACTATAAAAGCAGGATTATTTTCTGGAATTATTTTAATGATAGTTTATTTTGCTTTAGGGTATTTAGGCTATGTTTATGGTAATACCTTTAAAGACGCTAGTAATGGGGCTATTTTATTATCATTAATTAGTGATGATTTATTTGGTAGTTTTGGTAGATTTATTTTAGGTTTTACTGCCTTACTTGCTTGTCTTACTACTACGATTGGTTTGATTGGCTCAAGTGCTAGTTATTTTAGTAGTGTTACTAAGATTTCTTATAAAACTTGGGTTATTATTTGGGTAGTTGCTAGTTTTGTTTTATCAATTCAAGGTTTAACGCAGATTTTGAAAGTAAGCGTTCCTATATTAATAGCGATTTATCCAATAGCTATAGTTTTAATAATTTTATCTTTAATAAATAATTTAATAAATGAGAGCAAAATCATTTATAGATTTAGCGTTTATACTGCGGCTTTTATAGGAATTTTAAACGCAATTGATAGCTCAATTTTAAGCATAAATGATGAAAAAATATTATCTTATTTAGGTATAGCTAAATATTTAGAAATGTTGCCATTTTACTCATCTATGCTTGGCTGGGTTATACCTGTGATTGTTATGTTTATATTGGGATATATTATTAATGCCTTTAGTAAAAAAGATGATTTTTAATTAAATCATCTTGTTACAATTCTACACACTTATTTCTTATTAATTAACAATTAATATCAAAAATTAAAATTTTGTGTTAAGATTAAGCATTTTTTAAAAGGAGTGCTAATGAAAGCAAAAATTTTAAAAGAAGCACTTAATTCACAAGAAATTCTAGTAGCACCAGGAGCTTCTTGTGCTTTATATGCAAGACTTATTGAATTAGCAGGTTTTAAAGTTGTTTATGCTACAGGAGCAGGTATGGCAAATATGCAGTTTGGTTTTCCTGATATAGGACTTGTTAGTATGAATGAAATGTTAGAAAATACAAAGAGAATAAACGACGCTACAAATCTTCCCGTAATAGCAGATATAGATAATGGCTACGGCAATGCTTTAAATGTTTATAGAACAGCAAAAGAATTTAGTAAAAACAAAATAGCAGCAATTCAAATAGAAGACCAGCAACTACCAAAAAGGTGCGGGCATTTTGATGGGAAAAAATTAATATCTCAAGATGAAATGTGTGCGAAAATCAAAGCTTGTAAAGACGCTTTAGAATATGATACTTTAATAATTGCAAGAACAGACGCAATTGCTGTTAATGGTTTTGATGATGCTATTAATAGAGCTAATGCGTATTTAGAAAGCGGAGCTGATATATTATTTATAGAAGCTCCTACTAGCATAGAACAAATGGCAAGTCTTCCTAAATTAGTAAAAGCTTATCATATTGCAAATATGGTAGAAGGTGGCAAAACTCCGATATTAAGCAATGATGAATTACAAAAAATGGGCTTTAATATAGTCCTTTATGCAAATGCTACTTTAAAAGCTGCTATTAAAGGTATGAATGATTTATTAAATCATTTAAAAACTACAGGCAGAACAGATAATGCAGAACATTTAATGATTTCTATGAAAGAAAGAAATAGAATATGTGAATTTGATAAGTGGATGGATATAGAAAATAAATTTAAAGGATAATTATGAAAATTAAATGCAGTGTTTATAGGGGTGGCACGAGTAGGGGGCTAATATTTAACGCAAATGACTTGCCTAAAGATAAAAGCACTTGGGCTGATATATTTAAAAAATCCATTGATTGTCATAACCAAAACGCTATTGATGGGCTAGGTGGTTCTATATCATCAACCAATAAAATATGCGTTGTAAAAAGTGTAAATAATAAAAATTATGATATTGAGTGGGAATTCTTTCAAGCTGGGGTTATGAAAGATAGTATAGATAATAAGGGCACTTGCGGGAATTTAATAGCTGCTGTTGGAGCTTATGCCATTAATGAAAAGTTATTTAGTTTTGATAGGTTTGCAAGCAATGTATGTGTTAGAATTTACAATACAAATATTAAAAAAATTATTGAATTTAAAGCTAAGATTAAAGATGGAGAATTTGTAGAAAAAGGCTCTAGTATTATGCAAGGAGTTTTTGGTGGTTGTGAGCTGGCTGATGTTTTTATTAAAAATGCAGGGGCTGAGCAAACAGGACTTAAATATCCATTAGGAAAAATTAGCAATTTTAATGGTTATAGAGCTACTTTACTTGATTTAATAAATCCATTTTTATATGTTGATGCAAGGGAATTTGATTTAGATTTTAATTTAAATTATAATGATTTTAGTGCTTTAAAAGCTATTGAAGATTTAAACAAATTAAGAGATTTTTATGCTATTAAATTAGGTTTTGCTAAAGATGAAAATGATTTAGAAAACAATCAAGCTATACCAAAAATAGCAGCACTTTTTAAATCTGATGATAAAAGTGAATTTGATATAGGAATTAGGGTTTTAAGCCTTAGAAATCTTCACAAAAGCTCGCCTGCTAGTGGATTATATAATTTAGCCGTTGCAGCATTAGAAAATGGCACTTTAGCAAATGAGCTTAGTGGTTTAACTATGATACAAAATGGTATTCAAGATGTAAAAATTAAACATTTTTTAGGCGTAGTAGATGTTAGCGTAGAGATAGAAAGTGGTAAAATCATAGGTGTTGGACTTAAAAGAAGTGCAAGAAGAATAATGGACGGATTTATTTACATTAATTAAAAGGAGAAAATATGAAGAAATTTAAATGTAGTATTTATAGAGGTGGCACATCTAAAGCTGCTTGTTTTTATGAAAAGGATATGCCAGCAAGAGTTAAATGGGGCGAGTTTTTAGCTGATGTTATGGGAACTGCTACAAAGCAAATTGATGGAATTGGTGGTGCTGCGTCAGTAACTTCAAAGGTAGCTATAGTTGATATTAAAAATAATGAATTAACTTATACTTTCGCTCAAGTAAATATTGATAAAGAAATGGTTGATTTTAATAGTAATTGTGGAAATATTAGCTCATGCGTTGGTGCTTTTGCTTATGATTTGGGTTTGATTGATTTAAATGATTCTAAAATGTATGAAAAAATCATTATAAAAGATGAGTGTGATTTAGAAAATAAAATAATTTGCGTTAGGATTTTAAATACTAATACAAATAAATATTTAAAAGCTAGATTCAAATTAAGCGATGATTTAAAAAGTTTTGAACCAGCAGGAGATACTAAAATAGCAGGAGTGCCAAATACAGCTAGTGAAATTAAATTAGGTTTTATTAATCCTGAAGGCTCTATGAATAAAGGATTATTGCCTACAAATTCTGCAAAACAAGTTGTAAATACAAGTTTTGGCAATATTGAAATTAGTATAGTAGATGCTGGAGCAGCACTTGTGTTTATGAGAGCTAAAGATTTATTAAGTGGCAACATATATGATGAAATTTCTCAAAACGAGCTTGATAAAATTGAAGAAGTAAGAAGCATAGCAAGTGAGCTAATTGGCTTAGCAAAAAAAGAAGAAGCAACAGCAAAAAATCCATCAGTGCCTAAAGCTTGTTTGGTTGATTTCGTGCAAGATTACACTAGCACAAGTGGTGCTAAAATATCAAAAAATGATATAAATGTATGCGTTAGAATGATGAGTATGCAACGCCCACACCCATCAATTGCAGTTACAGGAACGGTATGTATTTCAATGGCAGCAAAGACACAAGGTACATTAATTAATGAGCATTTAAGTAGCTTTTCTAATGAATTAGTAATAGCTCATCCAAGTGGGACAATTACGGGATTTATTGATAATGATAGCGTGAGTGTGATTAGGACTGCAAGATGCTTAATGCAAGGCTATGTATTTACTAGAAAAGATTATTAAGTTAAATTTCTAATTTAAATTCCTTTTTTGGAATTTAAATTAGGATTAAGTATTTTATAAATTAATAATGGCTTATAAAATACTTTAAAAATTATTTGATTTGATATTGTTTTTTTCGTGTTTATTTAAAAACTCTTTCATATTAGACACTTCACAAGTAAATCTTCCTAGACTTTCATCAGAGCGAATTACTCTATGGCAAGGTAGTATTATTAAATAAGGGTTTTTTGATAATGCAGTTCCTACTGCACGATAGGCTTTAGAATTTATTCTATATGCTAATTCTTTATAAGTTATAGTGTTTGCGTAAGGTATATTTTTAAGTTCATTTAAAACTTCTTTTGTAAAAGCAGAAAATTTATCAAGATTAAGTTTTATATTTGTAAAATCAAAATCTTCTCCCTTAAAATACTTTAAAAGTTCAGATTTTACTAATGAAGTTATTTGATTTGGTTTTTCTTTTAAAGTAGCAAGATTTGTAATATCAACTGAAATCAAATACTCATCATTAGCTTTTATTAAAACTATAAAGTTTTTAAATTTTATAATTTCAATATACATTAAGAGCCAAAACTACCAGAACTACTAGCACCACTTGTGCTTTGGCTTTTAAAAAATCCACTACTTTTTGAAGCTCCTGCACTAGGTGTGCTTTTAAAGCTATTTACACTTCTTTGATATGTGCTTGGGTTTTGATAATGTGTAGCTTTGTTTGCATTAAAATGTGAATTATTAAATAACTTATTGCCTATCCAAGAGCCAATTATTGCACCTGCTACAGAGCTTAGCAAAACTTCGCCTAATGAATGATTTGAACCAATACTTTCATTTGTTAATGAGCTTTGATTTGCTTCTATTTTTGCATTTTCAGCTTTTATTAGCTCATCCATCTCAGCCTTGCTTAATACTCTTTCATTTCCATTTAATTCTTTTAGAACTACTCTTGTTTCATCGCTTGGAAATTCATCTTTAATTCTGTATTGTTTAGGAGCATATTCTTCTATTATTAAAAATGAGCCTTTAGCTTGTTGTTGCTCTTCACCACCACAAGCACTTAATAATGAACCAGCTACAATTGCAGTTAAAGACGCTTTATAAGTTAAGTTATTTAAATTCTTAAACATTTTTCCTCCTAAATCTTTGATAATTTTTTGTTTCTTATAAATACTTGATTGTTTTCTAGTTTTATTTTTTTACTTTTAAAAAGCCTTGATATTAGATATTTTTTTATTTTTTCACGCTTTTTTTTCTTAAATCTTAATAAATATTCATCTATTAAAATCCATTTTGCTTTTATAATTACTGGTAGATTTATTTTATTTTTTAATTCTTCGTTTTCTTTTTTTAATTCTTCGTTGCTTAGTTTTAAGATTTTTATTTGTTCTAATAGCTCATCTTTAATAGCTAAACTATTTTGTTCTGGTTCTATTAAAACATAGGTTTTATTATCTTCTTTTATTGATTTTAAAGTGCCTCTTCTAATTCTATTATAAATAGCTTCTTTGCTGATATTTAAGTATTTTGCGGCGTCTTTTACTAAGAGTTTCATTTCTAACCTTTAAAAAGGGGATAACCCCTTTTTATTAAAGCTTTGCTTCGTAATGTCTTAACATATATAGGCGTTTTAGCATTTTTTTTCTAGCTGAAATTTTTTGTTTTTTGCGAATTTCAGTCATAGGTTCAAAAAAGCGTCTTGCTCTAACTTCTGTTACGATTAGGTTACGATCAGTTTGCTTTTTGAATTTGCGATAAGCCTCGTCAAAAGATTCGTTATTATGAACTTTAATCCCTGGCACGGCAATCACTTCCTTTCGTTGTAAAATTAAAAGTGCTAATTTATAAAAAAATTGTTAATAAACAAAATATTTTTTAATTTACTATTCTTAATTTTTAAAGACTAAAATTATCTTAAAATTACAAATTAAGTTAAAATTAAGGAGAGCGTAATGGGAAATATTACAAATTATTTTAAAAAGCGGACTACATTTTATGTTTTACTTACCTGTATTATCTTTATTATTCCATTTATTAGAATAAATGGTAATCACTTATTTTTGCTTAGTTTTGATAAACAAAAATTAGATTTATTTTTCATATCTTTTAATACAAATGAGTTGTATTTAATGCCATTTTTATTAATTATGATGTTTGTATTTATTTTTTTTATTACAAATTTACTTGGTAGAGTTTGGTGTGCTTGGGGCTGTCCTCAAACTATATTTAGAATAATTTTTAGAGATTTAATACAAACTAAATTATTTAGAATTTATAGTGGCAGAAAAAATAAACAAAATAAACCAAGAAATAAAATATTTGCAAGAATTGCAAGTGTTATTGTGTTTTACCCAATTAGCTTAATTGCTGCAAGTAATTTTTTATGGTATTTTGTTCCACCTGAAGATTTCTTTACTTATCTTGACCATTTTAATGAACACTTACTTTTATTTGGAATTGTTTTATGCTTATCTTTATTTATAACATTCGATATTACTTTTATTAAAGAGAATTTTTGTGCTTATATTTGTCCTTATGCAAGAATTCAAAGCGTTATGTTTGATAACGACACAAAAAGTGTTATATATGATGAAAGTCGTGGCGGAATTATTTATAAAGATGGAGAAAAAATTATAAAAAAACCAATAGGTGGAGAATGTATAGCTTGTGAAGCCTGTGTAAAAATATGTCCAACTCATATAGATATTAGAAAAGGAATGCAACTTGATTGTATAAATTGTCTTGAATGTGCTGATGCTTGTTCAAATGTTCAAGCAAGATTTAATAGACCATCATTAATATCTTGGTCTAGCACAAAAGAAATAAAAACTAAAGAAAAACTTAAATTCTTTAGATTTAGAACTATTGTTTATATAGTTGTATTGTGTGCTATGTTTATTGGGTTAGTTTTAACGGCTGGTAGCAAAGAAACTATGCTTATGAATATAAATAGAACTACTGAATTATATACAATAAATAAAGATGAAAACTATGTTGATAATGCCTATGTTATATTATTTCACAATACTAGCAAGCAAGACCATAGATTTTATTTAGAAATATTAGATGATGATATTAGTATTTTAAAACCTAAAAAAGATTTTAGAGTTAAAGCTGGTGAGAAATTAAAACAAATTGTTATTTTAAGAAGCGAGCTTAAGAAAGTTAAAAAACATCATAAGCATATTAATATAAGAGCTTATGCCTTAGATGATGATAAAATATTTACCATAAAGGATACAATATTTATATATCCTAAGGAGAAAAAATGGAAGGAAAAGAAGAAATAATTTTAAAAGTAGCCCTTGAACTATTTTTAGAAAAGGGCTATGAAAATACAAGTTTAAATGATATTGTTAAAGTAACTGGCGGTTCTCTTGCGACGATATATAAAAAATTTGAAAATAAAAATAATTTATTTTTAAAGGCTTTAAAATTTAGGGCAGAAACTAGGTTAGAGAATTTAAAAATTATGATTTCTTCAAAAGCCAACTTGGATTTACCAGATTTTTTAAATGTATTTGGTAATGAATATTGTAATTTTTTTATAGGCGAAGATAATGCAAAATTTTTAAGATTAGTTCTTGAAAGAACTTATCAAGATATTAATTTTAAACAAGAATGTGCAAAAGCAGATAAAGATGTAATAATTAGATTTTTATGTGAAGTATTTGAGAAAAAAATTAAAAAAGAAATTCTAAATGAAATAAGTGCTTATAATTTAGCTAATTTATACTGCTCTATGATTAGAAGTAATAAGATTTTTGATTTGATTTTTAACTCTAAAGAAATCTTTACACAAGATGAATTAAGTGAGCATGTAAAAAATGTCAATATCTTATTTTTAAGGGCTTTGCGTTAATTTCATTAACTTAAATGTAATTATAATTACATCTTTAAAATTTAAAATTACAACAAGGAAAATTTATGAAAAGACTTATTAAATTAAGTTTCGTTGCTAGCTTGTTATTATTTACAGCTTGCAATGACAAGGTAGAGCAAAAGCAGCAAGAAATGCCACCTTCTATTGTAGATATTAAAAAAGTAAGTTTAGAAAATGCTGAAATTTATTATCAATATGCAGCGAAATTAGAAGCTAACAAAGATGTAGTAGTTTTGCCAAAAGTATCGGGCGAGATTAAAAAAATATTATTTAAAGATGGCGATTTTGTAAAACAAGGAACAATTTTATATAAGATTGATGATGAGCAATATAAAGCTAGTTTGGATTTAGCGTTAGCTGATGTTGGTGTTGCTAAAGCAAACTACGAAAACGCTAATACTGATTATAATAGAACTAAAGACTTATATGCTAAAAAAGCAGTTAGTCAAAAAGAATTTGATACAAAAGAAGCAGCCTTTAAAAGTGCAAAAGCTAGTTTAGATAAAGCCAATGCAGCTTATAAGATAGCTAAATTAAACTATGATTATACTAATGTAAAAGCTCCATTTGATGGATATGTGCAAGCTTCGTTAGTTGATGCTGGAAGCTATGCTAATGCAAATAATACTCAATTAGTAAAAATTGTAGATCAAAATACTTTAAAAGCTACATTTTTTATATCAGATACAAATATGGAACAAATTAAAAGAAATAATAATGATTTAAAAAGTGCAAAAGCTAATTTTACTTTAAATGGTAAGACTTATGAAGGTAAAGTTGAGTTTATATCAAATTATAATGAATTAGCAAGCACTAAAGCTTATGCGGTTTTTGAAAATACTAATCAAGAATTAAGTGCAGGAACCTTTGTTAGTCTTAAACTAAGCAATATTATGCAAAATGATTCTTTTGTAATTAGTAGAGAAAATTTATTACAAGATATTGATGGATATTATGTATTTGTTAAAGACAAAAATATAACAAAACAAATTCATGTTAAAACAATTTTTGATGATGAGAAAATTGCCGTAATTGACGCAAAAACAAGTGATTTAAAAGTTGATGATGAATTGATTTTAAATAATTATAAAAAGATTTATCCTGGCGCAAAAATAGCAACTAAGGCAGAATTTGGTGCGATGATGCAAAAGCAAGCTCCTAAAGAGCAGACTAAGGAACAATAATGTTTTCTAAGTTTTTTATATATAGACCAGTATTTGCGATAGTTGTTTCAATCATAATTACTATTGCTGGTATTTTAGGAATGAAGGGTTTGCCTATTGAAGAATATCCAAATGTTACATCTCCAACGGTTAGGGTAACTGCTAATTATTCTGGCGTTGATGCAGCTACGCTTTCTCAAAATGTAGCAAGTATTCTTGAAGACGCAATTAATGGTGTTGAAGATATGATTTATATAACTTCAAGCTCAAGTTCAAGTGGTTTAATGTTTTTAAATGTTTATTTTAAGGTTGGAAAAGACCCATCAAAAGCATTAATTGATGTTAATAATAAAGTTCAAAGCGTTCAAGCAAAAATGCCTGAAGAAGTTAAAAAATTAGGTGTTAGTGTTGATGAGACTAGCTCAAATATTTTAGCTGTTGTTTCGTTTTATTCTCCTGATGATAGCCGTGATGAAACTTATCTAAGTAACTATGCTACATTAAATGTGGCTGAAGAGTTAAAGAGGTTAGAAGGTATTGGTAGTGCTGAAGTAGTTGGAGCTAAAGATTATTCTATGAGAATTTGGCTTGATTCAGAAAAGCTTAATAAATATGATTTAAATCCAGCTGTTGTAAGTGCAGCTATAAGAGAACAAAACTCACAATATCCAACAGGAACGATAGGCGATTTACCTATGAAAGAAATTAGTCCATTTGTTTATACAATGAGTGCTAAAGGTAAGCTTAGTAAGGTAAGTGATTTTGAAAATATCATAATAAAAGCACTTCCAAATGGAAATATTTTATATTTAAAAGATATAGCAAGAGTAGAGATAGGAACTAAAAACTATGGTTTTGCTGGACTTAATAATGGCAAAAAAATGGTTCCTATGATGATTAATTTAAAATCAGGTGCAAATGCTATAGCAGTAGCTCAAGCTGTGAAAGAAAAATTAGAAGAGCTAAGTAAATTCTTCCCAAGTGGTGTTGCTTATAGTATGCCTTATGATACTACTGATTTCGTAAAAGATAGTATAAGCGAAGTTGTTCAAACATTTGTTGAAGCTATTTTACTTGTTTTAATAGTTATGTATATGTTCTTAAAAAACCTTCGTGCAACTATTATTCCATTAATTGCTGTGCCGGTTTCTTTACTTGGAACTTTTGCTTTCCTTTATGTTTTTGGTTTTACAATCAATCTTATTACATTATTTGCTTTAGTTTTAGCAATCGGCATTGTTGTTGATGATGCTATTGTCGTTGTAGAAAATGTTGAGCGTGTGTTTAGAAGTGGTATTACAAAAGATGTAAAAGCAGCTACTAAAATGGCAATGGATGAAGTAACCGGACCTGTAATTTCTATCGTTTTAGTATTAAGTGCGGTATTTATTCCTGTATCATTTTTAGATGGATTTGTAGGGCAAATTCAAAGACAATTTGCAATTACTCTTGTAATTTCTGTTTGTATTTCAGGTTTTGTTGCATTAACGCTAACTCCTGCATTATGCGGTATATTATTAAAAGACCATGAAGATAAGCCTTTTTATTTAGTTAAAAAATTTAATGACTTTTTTGATTGGAGTATTAATATTTTTGGTAGTGCAGTTGCAAAAGTTTTAAGACATGTAATTCCAAGTTTAATAGTGGTTGCTATATTCTTTTATGGAATTTTTGCCTTACTAAAAATTATTCCTAGCTCTCTTGTTCCTAGCGAAGATAAGGGTGCTGTATTGGTTTTATCACAATTAAAATCTTCTAGCAACCTAGATAAAACTTTAGCCTTTAATAATAAAATCTATGATATGGTTAAGAATAATCCTGCAGTTGAAAGTATGATTTCTTTAAATGGATTTGATGTAGAGAGTTCAGCTCTTTCTCCAAGTGCTGGAATTTCATTTATTACATTAAAAGATTATAAAGATAGAAAAGATTTAGGTATTAATGGAGATAGTGAAAATTTAGCTAATACTTGGATGAAAAATATGTGGCTTGACCCTGATGGTTTTGCATTTTTCTTAAATCCACCACCGATTATGGGGCTTTCTTTAACAGGCGGATTTGAAATGTATGTGCAAAATAAATCAGGTAAAAGTTATGAAGAAATTAAAAAAGATATAGATACTTTACTTGCAGCAGCATCAAAAAGACCTGAATTAACTCAAGCAAGAACGACTTTAAATACTGATTATCCTGAGTTAAAAGTAAGTGTTGATGAGAAAAAAGCTAAAATTTTAGGGCTTAGTTTAAGTGATATATATTCAAATTTAAATTTAATTTTTGGTTCTGTTTATGTGAATGATTTTACTGCTTTAGGTAAAAATTTCCAAGTAAATGTAAGAGGCGATGAAGAATTTAGAAATAAAAGAACAAGTCTTGAAAACATTTATGTTAAAAATAGTGAAGGCAAAAGCATATCTTTAGCTAGTGTTGTTGATATTAAGCCAAGTGTAGCAGCGTTTTCAGTAACTAGATTTAACCTTTTCCCAGCTGCAAAAGTTACAGCTTCGCCAGCTCCAGGATATACTAGTGGAGATGCTATTAATGCTATAGTTGAAGTATTTAATGAAACTATGAATAAAGATGAATATTCTTATGCTTGGGCAGGAAGTTCTTATGAAGAAGTAAATGCTAGTGGTAGTGGTTCTACTGCATTTGCATTAGGTATGGTATTTGTATTTTTAATACTTGCAGCTCAATATGAAAGATGGTTAATGCCACTTGCAGTAATTACAGCAGTTCCTTTTGCAGTATTTGGAAGTTTAGCAGCAACTTATTTAAGGGGTATGCAAAATGACATATATTTTCAAATAGGTTTATTATTGTTAATTGGTCTTAGTGCAAAAAATGCTATATTAATTGTTGAATTTGCTATGGAAGAAAAATATAAACACGGCTTAAATACTTATGATGCGGCTATAAAGGCGGCAAAACTTAGATTTAGACCTATTATTATGACTTCTTTAGCGTTTGGTTTTGGTATTTTACCTTTAGTATTTAGCGAAGGTTCAGGTAGTGCTGCTAGACACTCACTTAGCACAGGGCTAGTTGGTGGTATTATTATAGCTTCTAGTATATCTATTTTATTTGTGCCTTTATTTTTCTATTTACTAGAGAGTTTAAATGATAAGGTTTTTAAAAAGAAAGGAAAGCAAATTAATGAATAAGCTTTTAATATCAGCAATCGCAGCTTTATTTTTAGCTGCTTGCTCTAGTGTTAATAATTATGAGCTTAAAACTCCAAATAATTTAGATAATAATACTAAATTTGAAATTAAAGATTGGAGAAGTTTAGGTAATGATGCAAATCTTAATCGCTTGATTGAGATTGCTATGGAAAACAATGAAGATGTTAAAATGGCTATTAATAATCTTTTAATAGCTGAATCAAATTTAGTAAGTGTTGGCATTAAAAGAGAGCCTAGTATTAATCTTGGCATTAATGCAAATGAGAGATTAATTAAACACCAAAAGCCAACTTACGGACATTCTTTAGGTCTTAATTTATCTTATGAAATAGATTTATTAAATAAATTTGGTAAGGCTAAAGATAACGCTATTTATAGTGCTAATATTAGCGAATTTGATGTAGAAAATACTTATCAAACTATTGGATTTAGTATCGCAAAACTTTATTATCAAGTTGTAGCAACTAATAAAAAAATAGAAATTTTAGAAGACTTTATAAATAGCTATGAAAAAACTTTAAAATTAAAAGAAGAGCAATATAAATTAGGCTTTATTACAAAATCAGTTCTTTTACAAACTAAAGAACAATTTACTCTAAATCAAACTAAATTAAGAAGTTTAAAATTAGAAAGAGATTTGTATATTAATTCTTTAGATATTTTAGTTTATGGATTAAATCAAGAAAAAGAACCAATTAAATTTGCTAATAACTTAATAGAAGATTTTGTTATGCCAGCTACTATACCAAGCTCTGTTATGACAAATCGTCCTGATATAGCAAAAGCAATTTTAGATGTAAAAATAGCTCATAATAATGCAAAAATTGCTTGGGATAGCTTTTTTCCAACCTTTACAATAGGTGCTGGTGTTAGTTGGAGTGGAGATACACATAATGTATTTTCTGACCCTGTTGGCTCAATTACTGCTAGTTTGTTACAACCTTTATTTAATTTAGGTGATGTTGATGAGCAAGTAATTAGAGCAAATTTAGCTCAAGATAATGCAGTATTAAGCTATGAAAAAGTAGTAAAAACTGCGTTAAAAGAAATAGAAGATGCTATTTTAAAATATAATAATGCCGAAGTTAAATTAAGAGATTATGATGAAATAGTAAAACTAGAAGAAGAAATTTATGAGTTTAATAAGCTTAAATTTAATGAAGGAGAAATCAGCTTTTTAGAATTCTTAGATAGCGAAAGAGCTTTACAAAATAGCTTAATAGAGCAAATTGATTTAAAATTAGGCAAGATAACTGCAGGAATTGATGCTTATAAAGCTATTGGAGTTAAAAAACTTGAATTTAGGAAGTGATTTTTATATGAACCTAGCCTTAAAAGAGGCTTGGAAATATCAATTCTTAACTTATCCAAATCCTGCCGTAGGTTGTCTAGTATTAGATAAATACGGCAAGATTTTAAGTATTAAAGCACACCAAAAAGCAGGAACATTTCACGCAGAAAGATTATGTGTGAATGAAATCTTAGAAAAATATGGAAAAGATGCTTTAAAAGATAGTGTTTTTTATGTAACTTTAGAGCCTTGCAGTAAGCAAGGTCGCACTCCACCTTGTCATGAATTATTAATAAAATATAAAGTTAAAGAAGTAAATATAGGCTCAAGTGATAGTTCTCAAAATGGTATAAATGAATTAAGACAAGCTGGAATTAAAGTAAATCTTGGAATTTTACAAGATGAATGCGATAAATTAATTGCTCCATTTAAATTCTGGCTAGATAATAAGCCTTTTGTTTTATTTAAATTAGCAATTAATCTAAATTATAACAATGAAGGTAGTATTAGTAATGAGTATTTAAGGACATATTTTCACGAAATTAGAACCAATATAGATTATTTAATAATTTGTGGTAATACTTTAAGACTTGATAATCCTATGCTTGATGCTAGATATTCTACCAGCAAAAAAGCACCTAATTTATTAGTATTTTCAAAATATTTTCAAGATTTAAATTCTAATTTTAAATCTCTAAATATTTTTAAAACTAATAGAGAAATTATTTTTGGTAAAAATCCTTTAAAATTAAAAGATGAATTGCAAGAGCAAAATATTAAATTTGTAATGATTGAAGGCGGGTTTAATGCCTTAGAACTTTTCAAAAATCAAATAGATTGGTTGTTTTTACAACAAAGTAATTCTACTTATAAAAATTCAAATAACTTTAAGTTAAGTTTAAGTCCTATTTATCAAAGCACTACAAAAGATTTTTATAATAAACCACACGAATACCAACAATTCGGATTTTATGAAATAAGGGAATAAATGTTAGAAAAATATTTTGAAAAATTCCTAGTAAATTCTAGGTTTATTACAATCTTACCTGTTATTTTTGGTCTTTTAGGTGCTTTTATGTTATTTTTTATTGCTAGTTTTGATGTGTATAAGGTCATAAAAGTTACATATACTTATTATTTTTTAGGTGCTGATATTGATATTCACGAAGAAGCTGTAAGCACTATAGTTGGAGCTGTTGATTTATATTTAATGGCTTTAGTTTTTTATATATTTTCTTTTGGAATATATGAATTATTTATAAGCGATGTTGAAGAATTTAAACAATACAAACAAAGCAAGGTTTTAGAAGTTCATAGTTTAGATGAGTTAAAAGACAAGCTTGGTAAAGTTATTATTATGGTTTTAGTTGTTAATTTTTTCCAACACGCACTTAATTTAAAATTTAGCTCAAGTATGGATATGCTTTATTTAGCAATCGGTATTATGTGTATTTGCCTTGGATTATGGGCTTTACATAAAAGTGATAATAAATCTAAAGAACACTAAGGAGCAAAGATGATATTTATAGATACTTGTTTTGGAAAAAAAAGTGATGTTATGCCTATTTGGATGATGCGTCAAGCAGGTAGATACCTAGCTGAATACAAGGCTACTCGTGCTAGAGCAGGAGATTTTTTAAGTCTTTGTAAGGATTATAAATTAGCTAGTGAAGTTACGCTTCAGCCAGTGGATATACTAGATTTTGATGCGGCTATTATATTTTCAGATATTTTAGTAGTGCCACTTGAGATGGGCCTACCACTTAGATTTGAAGCAGGTGAAGGTCCTGTTTTTGATGAGATAATATCTAGTGAAATTGATGTAGAAAAATTAAATATAAATGCAGCTAGTAAATTAACTTATGTTTATGACGCTGTAAAATTAACTCGTGAAAAATTAGCTTCAAATAAAGCTTTAATAGGATTTTGTGGTGCTCCTTGGACTTTAGCAACATATATGATAGAAGGAAAAGGCTCTAAAACTTATGCAAAAAGCAAAAGAATGATTTATGAAAATCCAGCCTTAGCACATAAATTATTAGCAAAAATTACTGAAGTTTTAAAAGAATACTGCGAAAATCAAATAAAAGCAGGTGCTAATGCTATTCAGATTTTTGATAGCTGGGCTAATGCACTTGAGCCTAGTGCTTATTTGGAATTTGCTTGGAAATATATTCAAGATTTAGCAAGTTATTTAAAGACAAAATACCCACATATTGCAATAATTGCTTTTCCTAAAGGAGTAGGTGGTTTTATTGAATGTTTAGATGCAAAAATTGATGTTTTAGGTGTTGATTGGAGCACTCCACTTCAAGTAGCAGCAAAAACTCCTTATGTATTGCAAGGAAATCTTGAGCCTTGCAGACTTTATAGTAAAAAAGCTATAAAAGAAGGCGTTGAAATCATAAAAGAACTTACAAAAGATAAGGCTCATATATTTAATTTAGGGCATGGAATTTTACCTGATATTCCAGTAGAAAATGTAAGATATTTAATAGATTGTGTAAGAAATGCTTAGTTTAATATCTCTTGGCGGGACAATTTCTATGCGTAATTTAGGCGAAGGAGCAATTCCTAGCCTAAATGCTGATGATTTAACAAGTTCATTTAAAGACATTAATGCAATAACTTTTAGCAATATCTCAAGCCCAAATATAACTTTTTCAATGTTAATTGAAGTTTTAAATCTTGCAAAAGAAGAGATTAAAAAAGGCTCTCGTGCTGTAATTATTACTCAAGGAACTGATACTTTAGAAGAAAGTTCATTTTTTTGTAATTTATTTTGGGATTTAGATGAGCCACTAATTTTTACAGGTGCTATGAAAAATCCTAGCGAGTTAGGAAGTGATTATCTAGCTAATATTAGCAATGCAATTACTTTAGCAAATAGTGAGTTAGCAAGGGGTTTAGGTGTGCTTTGTGTATTAAATGATAGCGTTCATTCAGCACAATTTATCCATAAAAGCAATTCATTTAGTCTTGAAACTTTTACAAGTTTTAATCGTGGTTTGGTTGGAGAGATTAAAGAAGGTAGGTTTTATTTATTTAACAATAATTATAAAAGGCTAAAACTAAAGCCTTTAAAAGAAATTACTAAAAAAGTAGCCTTACTAAAAATGTGCCTTGATTTTGACAATGATATGCTTGAATATGCTTTAAATAATTATGATGGTTTGGTAATTAGTGGCTATGGAGCAGGGCATGTAATGGCTAGAGCTATGCCAATTATTCAAAAAGCAAATATTCCAATAATTATGACAAGTAGATGTGAAAGTGGTAAAGCAGGTCTTAGAACCTATGCTTATGCTGGAGCTGAAGTTGATTTGATTAAAAATGGTGTAATTATGAGTGAATATTTAAGTGATGTTAAGGCTAGAGCTTTATTAATTAGTGCTTTATCTTTAGGAATTACAAATATAAAAGGTATGATTGAAGAATTAATTTAAAGGCAAATAAATTGCCTTTAGTTCTGTAGTGCTAAAATTAGATTTTTATTAATTAGTGCTACAAATAAAAGAATTGATTTAAAGGCAAATAAATTGCCTTTAAACTTATAGGTTTTCTTTTATTTTTTCTGCATCAAATCCAAAATATTTAAATACATCTTTTTCTTTACCACTAGCGCCAAAACTATCCATTATGAAAAGCTCATCGCAGTATTTATATAATTCATAAGACCTTGCAGCTTCTATTCCGATAATCTTGCCTTTTAATAAAGATTTATCAAATTCTTTATCAAATAATTCAAAGCAAGGCATACTTAATACATTTATATTTTTATCTTTTGCAATTTCAAGTGCAAGTGCAACTTCGCTACCACTTGCAATTATTGTAGCGTCTGCATTATCGCTATATTTTATAAAATAAGCTCCCTTGCTAATATCAGGAATGCTTGTATTTAAGCTTGGAAGTGCTGAGCGACTAAGTGTGAATGCACTTGGATTATTTAGCTTTAAAGCTACTTGCCAACAAGCTATATTTTCAGCCATATCAGCAGGACGGAAAGTGTATAGATTAGGAATATTTCTAAGAGTGCTGATTTGCTCAATTGGTTGATGAGTTGGACCATCTTCTCCTACTCCTATGCTATCGTGTGAAAATACAAAAAATGCTTTTAAATTCATTAAAGCCGCTAATCTTATTGAAGGCTTTAAATAATCACTAAATACTAAAAATGTAGCACAAAACGGATGTAAACCATATCTTGCCATTGCATTTATAATTGCACCCATTGCATGCTCACGAATACCAAAAGCTATATTTTTACCACCATTTCTAATATCTGCATAATCTTTTAGATAAGTTTTATTTGATGGTGCTAAGTCTGCTGAACCACCTAAAAATGTAGGAATTTGTTTTGCTATTTCGTTTAGACAAGCGTGGTTGCTATCTCTTGTAGCGTAATTTTTACTTAAATCAAGTTTAGAAAAATCCACATTTAAATCTTTTTTACCTTCTAAATAAGCTATAAATTCTAATTGTTCATCATTAAATTTATTTGCTTTATCCCAACTTGCAAAATACTCATCACTTCTTCTACACATTTTCTCAAAGCCATTTTTAGCTTCGCTATCTATATAAAACTCTTCTTCATTCCAATTAGCAGCTTTTTTAGCTTTTAAAGCTAGTTCAGCACCTAGTGGTGAGCCGTGAGTTTTCTCGCTTCCTTCTAATTCACAAGCACCTTTTCCAATCTTGGTTTTAGCTATGATAATACTTGGACGCTCAGCATTTTTAGTCATTTCTAAAGCCTTGCTAATTTCATCAAAATTATGCCCATCAATAGTATAAACATCAAAGCCAACGCTATTAAATCTAGCCTTTATATCATCACGAAATGCTTGTTTTACATCGCCTTCAATACTAATTTCGTTACTATCATAAATTAATACTAAGTTATTTAAATTATGAACATTTGCTAAAGAACAAGCCTCATAGCTAATTCCTTCTTGCAAATCCCCATCTCCACAAAGGCAGTATATTTTATGATTTAACGAATTATTTAGTTTGCTACTAGCAAATTTTGCTGCCATTGCAAAACCAACAGCATTTGCAATACCTTGACCAAGTGGGCCTGTATCTATTTCTACTCCGTGAGTTTTAATCTCAGGATGCCCTGCTGCAAGTGAGCCTAATTGGCGAAAATTTTTAAGCTCATCAAGACTTAAATTAAATCCACTTAAATGTAAAAACGAATATATTAAAGAACTTGCGTGTCCGCCTGAAAATACTAATCTATCACGATTTATATGATTTTTTGTATTTAAATTAATTTTTGTGCTAAGCACTGCTAAAATATCACTAAGTCCCATTGCTACGCCTGGATGACCACTATTTGCACGATTAATCATATCTACACTTAAAAATCTTAAATTATTTGACATTTTTTCTAACATTTATTTTCCTTTGTTAATTGTTATAAAGAATTGAAAATCCCCGTTTTTATTCTCGTCTTTAATATATCTTTGGATTAATATATTTAAAACACCGCTTTGTTGAATTTGTTTATTAAAATCTGCTTTAGTATTTACTATTACATTATTTACTCTTAGGATTTTATCTTTTAGCTTAAAGCCTAAATTTTTATTTAAAATTCCTATTACATTTAGATTATTATCTAAAGTTATTCCTAAAGAATTTGAAATCTGTTTTTTAACAATTGCTTTTTTTGTTGTAAATACTGGTTGTTCATATATTTTAGGACTTACAACAGAGCTTATATTAATTTCTTCATTATCTCTTAAAACTTTTAAATAAATAGTGCTTTGATTTTCTGCAAAAAGTATTCTTTCATTTAATGCCCTAAGTGATTCTATAGGCTTATCATCTATGCTTAAGATTTCATCATTTAATCTTAAGTTGCTATTAAAAGTAATACCACTCACAAAATATCTATCCCCTCTTTGAGTAAATGTAGCACCAATATCGCCCCAATAAACATCATTATATTTTTTAAAATGATTTAAATAACGATTGCCTATGAATTCCCCATTTAATAAACTAATACCCAAAACTTTGCAACAAGGAGAATTTAATAAACCAATTTTTGTATTAAAATCAAGCTTATCTCTTTCAAATAAACCTTGAGCTAGATATTTTAAATGTCCTATATATTCTTTTTTAGCATCAATAATTCCTAGCCAATCATTTCTAGTTCTTGTTGTTTCATCATCTGTGATTGGCTTTATTAAAGAAAAATCAGTCCTTACTAAATAAAGATTTAAAAATGGGTCGTATTTAATGTATGAATTTAATTTTGTATCAGGTAATTTTACTACAGCTAAAAGATTTTCATCTAACACAAAAGCAGGTAAGCCTTCGTAATTTAACATACTTGCTTTATTTTTTTCATAACATGCTAAATAATCATCAAATGTAGGTCGCTCTACGCCAAATAAGGTCGCTACTAACATTAAAGATAATGCAAGTTTTCTCATTTTCCTGCCTTAAAAAACATATCAGCCGCAGCATTTTTTGTACTTGAACTTGCACTTTCTAAAGCTTCATTTAGTGCAGAAATTAATAATATTTGCATAGATGATTTGTCTTTTAATAATTCATCATCTATTTTTATATCAATTACTTGAAATTTGCCATTTACTTTAACTTCTACCATTCCAGCACCACTTTTTGCTACAAATTCTTTATTTGCTAATTCGTTTTCAAATTCTTTAGCTTTATTTTGGACATCTTGTAACATTTCTTGCATTTTAGAAAAATCAAAATCTTTAAACATATTCACCTTTCAATCTAATTTTTTCTTCATAATTGTGTATTTCATCTAAGCATTCAAGTGCTACTTTTTCATCTAAAAATGGATATTTTACACCTTTTATTTCTTGGTAATCTTCATCACCTTTACCTAAAATCATAACACATTCATTTTTATTTTGAGCTAAAAGTGCTTTATAAATTGCTAATCTTCTATCAATTACAATATTTATATTTTTTAATTCGTTTTCGCTTAAGCCATCTATCATATCTTTAAGAATAGCAATAGGTTCTTCATCTCTTGGATTATCACTTGTTAAAAATAAAGTTTTTGCATAATGACTAGCTATTTTTGCCATAGGAGTTCTTTTGCTTTTATCGCGATTACCACCTGCGCCTAATACTACTATTAATTCTTTATGTTTCATTGCTTCTAGCACATTAGCAATTCCATCTGGAGTATGGGCAAAATCTACTATTATTTCTTTATTATATTTATTAGGAATGCTTTGCATTCTTCCCATTACCCCTGCATAATTAGCAATAGCATTAGTTAAATCATCTTTATTAGGTTTTACTAATTCATTAACACAAGCAAAAGCTGCAAGAAGATTATAGATATTAAATAAGCCTTTTAAAGAAGAGCTAATCTCATAAAGCTCATTTTTAACAGCAAAAACTGCTTCAATACCATCAATTAATGTATAAGCTTTTACACTATATAAAGCAGGATTTTCTATACCATAAGTAATAGCACCTTTTACATTATAAGAAAATTTATAAGCATCTTGATTTATTATTTTTAAGCATTCATCTTGAAAAAAACTTGCTTTACAATTTGCATAATTTTCAAAAGTTTCGTGAAAGTCTAAATGGTCTTGAGTTAAATTAGTATAGATTTTAGCAGCGAATTTCATATCTCCACAGCGATTTTGTGCAATTGCGTGAGAGCTTACTTCCATTACAAAATATTCGCAATTATTTAAAGTTGCAATTTGTAAATACGATAATAATTCTAATAAAAATCCTGTTGTTAAAGATTTTGCCGCAACTTTTTTATCATTACAAAATGCCCCACGAGTTCCACATAAAAATACTTTTTTACCTAAATCAAGCAATATAGAATAAATTGCAGCAGCGGTAGTGGTTTTACCATTTGTGCCTGTTATACCTATAATTTTTATATTTTCATTGATTTTTAAAAGTTCTCTTGCTTTTGCTTCGTTAATTACTAAAGCACCTTTAGATTTTGCATCGTTTTCGTATTTGGAATTTGAATTAGTTAGTAAAAAATAACAACCTTTTTCACATTCATTTGAATTATCTGTTATGTAAGAATTATCTAAATTAACTTTCATAGTTTTTCAAAAGCTTCCTTTCCACCTTCAAGATTTATTAGCGAAATATTGCTATCAATTTGTTCTTTTAAAGCCCTTTCAAGCCCTAATTTTAAAGTGGTATTTGCAGCAGCACAACCATGACAAGCACCAAGTAATTTTATATAAACAACCCCGTTTTTAACACCCAAAAACTCCAAATCGCCACCATCATTATGAAGTATGTGAAGCTTTGATTTTAGGACATTTAAACAAGGTTCAATTAATTCTTCATCACTAAATATCATAATTTTTCCTTATTGTAATTTGTGTTATTGTGCTTTAATAAAATAAATATTCATTAACTAAGTTAGATGATAATTTTTATTTACAAATATTTTTTTAGGAGAATAAAATGGCAAAAGAATTAACAAGTGAAAATATTAATTTAGCTAAAAAAGGCGTTGCTTTAGTAGATTTTTGGGCACCATGGTGTGGACCTTGCAGAATGCTTGCACCTGCTATTGAAGAATTAGCAAATGAATTTGAAGGTAAAGCATTAGTGGCTAAAGTTAATATTGATGATTGTGAAGAATTAGCTGCTGAGTTTGGAATTCGCTCAGTTCCTACTATGTTATTTTTCAAAAATGGCGAAATAGTTGATACGGTAATTGGTGCTCAAGCAAAACAAGCTTTAGCTGATAAATTAAACTCACTATTATAATAAAATGATAAATCTAGCAGTATTTGGGGCAAATGGTAGAATGGGTAAGGAGCTAGTAAAACTAGCTTTGGCTGATGAGAATATTGATTTAGTATATTCTTTTACTAAGGAAAATAATGATTATAATGAGCTTTTTAAAGCTAATGTTATAATAGATTTTTCTACTCCTGCTGCTAGTGTTGAGTTACTTGAAAAAGCTAGCTTATTAGATAATCCACCAGCTTTAGTTGTTGGAACTACTGGGCTTAAAGATGAATATTTTAAAAAAGCTAAATCTTATAAAGGTAAGTTTTTTTGGGCTTCTAATACTTCATTGGGTGTTGCAATATTAAATGAACTTACGAAAATTGCTGCACTTGCTTTAAAAGAATTTGATATAGAAATTTATGAAAAACATCATAAGCATAAAGTTGATGCTCCTAGTGGAACAGCTCTAACATTAGCAAAAAATGCACTTGAAGCTAGAAATAAAGCTTTAAATAAAGAGCATAAGATTTGCTTTAATAGAGAAGGCAAAAGAGAAGATAACGAAATAGGTTTAGTAAGCCTTAGAGGTGGAAGCGTTGCAGGGTATCATAGTGTTGGGTTTTATGGAGATGATGAAAGCGTAGAATTAATTCATAATGCAAATTCTAGAGTAATATTTGCTAAAGGTGCTATTAATGTAGCAAAATGGCTTATTACTAAAGAGAATAAAAATTATTCTATGAGTGATTTTGTAGGTGAATTATTAAATAAGTAATTATAAAACATATTTTATTTTTAAGATTGCTTATAAAATTTACAATTAGTATTGCTTAATAACGAATAAAAATAATACCCTTAAACAATACAGGTTCAAAATTTATAATCGTTATTTGAGCTTAATTTTTACAATATAAGCGATTTATAAAAAGGGCTTTTGCTTTATAAAATGTTTTTAAAGTCCTTAAAATGTAATTTAATAATTTTTGTAAAACCTACTAAATAGATTTTAAAATCAATTTATGTGTTAAAAATTGATAGAATTTTTTATTAAAACAGATATTAAAATTTTTAAGAGAATTTAAGCTAAGATATTTTAAATCTTCACAAAATAATTAGTATTCAAATTTATGGATTGTATTTGCTTAATTAAAATATTTATAAAATTTTTTATTGCAGAGCAATTGTTGTTGTAAAATAAATTTGTTTTTATATTCTTTTATATTCATAAATTTATATATCAAACTAGAAATAAACTTATAATTCAAAGAATTTTATAAGCATATTATTATTGATTTATAAGTTTATATTTAATACTAATAAAATACATATTTTAAGTGATATTTAGAAATTACGATTTCTCGTAATTTCTTAGTTTTAATGTAAATCTTTATTTAGTTTAATTGCTTTTTTATTAAAGCCTACTTGAAGTTTTCCATTAGTTGAGTTTAGTCTAAAGTGTAGGGCATTTAATCCTGATAATTCTTTAGCTTTATAAACATTTTTATCAAAATTAAAATTAGGATTTGCATTCTTAAGTCCATCACACAATAACAATTCAACCTTGCTTCCACCTAAAATTGCAATACCTGCATCAATTACACAATCATCTCCTAAAACTATTCCTGTAACGCTATTTGCTCCTAATAAACATCTTTTACCAACACTAATTGGTGTGCCATCAGTCCCGCTTAATACTCCTAAAATACTTGCACCACCGCCAACATCACTACCTTCGCCTACTATTGCAGAGCTTGAAATTCTACCTTCGCACATTACTGAACCTAGAGTTCCTGCGTTAAAATTCACATAACTTGCACCTGGCATAATCGTTGTTCCATTAGCTAAATGTGCTCCTAATCTAACCTTAGAAGTATCTAAAATCCTTGTATTATCAGCTGGGATTATTGTTTGTAAATATCTTGGGAATTTATCTATAAAATCAATTTCAGGATAAGTTTTGCTAAATTTTAATTCAGCTTCAAATTCTCTTAAATATTCTAATTCATAAGGTTTTGAATTGCTCCAAGCAAGATTTTTTAATAGTCCAAAAGCTCCATTTAGATTAATCTCTCTTGGTTTTACGAATTGTCTTGATAATAAATGTAGTTTTAAATAAACACTAGCAATGCTTTTAGGTGCTTCATCGCTATTTAGTGCAACTAGAAAAAATCTTTCATTTTTTATATTTTTTAAAGCTGCTTTTAGACTTATTATATTTTCGTGTCTTTTGCCATCGTTTTCAAAGCATTCAAAATGTTTTAAGATATTTTTGATTTGCTCTTCTTTAAGCTCGATACAAAACTCACTTTCATTTTTGTAATTATTTAGTGCTAATTCTTTAAAATACACAGCAAAAGTGCCGAAATTTTGCATATAATTTACATTTGCAAAATCAATATAAATTAATTCTTTGCTTTTTTGTCCGAAATACCCAACTCCTAAAGCAAAAGCAAGTGGTTTAAAAAAGTCTTTTTCGCTTTGAACTTTTTCACAAAATTCATTAAAATTATTCATAAAATCTCCTTAAATCATATAACTTGTTTGATATAAAGTAATTAGCTCTTTATAAAGGTCTTCATCACTTCGTTTTTCTATAATACCATTACTTGGAAATAATCCATCATAAATCATTTGAACATTTTTAAATCTATTAGGGTGCAAATGTGCTAATAGCTTTGCTGATATTTCTTTTCTTACTAAAACGGTTGGCGGGATTAGCCCTGAATGAAGCATTTCTCTAATCATTGATGAGCGATATTTTATGTGATGATGAGCTCCGTGTGGGCATGATTTTGTGCTTACCATTACATTGCATTTATTACAAAATACAAATTCAGGTAAAACTATTAGCTCTAAGCCTGTTTTTTTAGATAATTCATCTATGGCTGTATGAGCTAAATTATTATCATAAAACAATCCTAAACCTTGATGGTTTTGTCCTATTACTAGCTTATTTGCACCAAATGAACTTGCCAATAAACATTCGTAATTTGGGTCAAGATAAGGACTAAATAAATCTATGTTTTTTAAATACACAGGGAAAATTCTCTCAAGTGGTAAAAAGTTTTTCGCATAGTATTCAAAGCATTCTTTTTTTGCTTGAAAATTTAAAGAATTTGTATCATATCCTTCAACTACGAAAATTATCACTAAATCAGCCTTATCAATAGTCCATCTTAGCATTCTTTCGTGTGCTCTTGTAATTGGGTCGGCATTTAGGATTAGGGCTGTTATTTTCTTAGCATTATTTTTTTTGATTTTATTATTTAGAGCAGTTTTTACTTTTTTAAATTCATTATTAAAAATCTCAACCTTTCCTGCTATGCAAGGATTTAATTCTTTATCTAATTTGCAAGTATTTGCACTAAATATATTTGTATATGCTTTATCATTATCAAAAGTAGTTGCTTGAGTGATTTTTCCTACTTTTTTATCATTTAATATTAATGTAATTTCATTGTTACATTGATGGTTTTTAATATTATCATTTAATTCATAATTAGGAGAAAAAGCTAAAGTACAGGCTGATATATTTTTATCAATTGTGGCGGAATTAAATTCCTTAAAAACTTCTTCTTTATTTGGTAAATATCCATTGGTATTAAAAGAATTAATTTCAATTAAACTTAATATACTTAATTCTTTTTCAGTAATTTTTATTTCTTTTATTTTATTTTTTATTGATTCCATATTTTCTCCTTTTTTCCCAAAGTGATTTTCTGCTTAATCCTAATTTTTTACTAAGCTCTGTATCAGAATAGCTTTTTTGCCAATTAATTATCATATTTTTTATGTAATCATCAATTGTTAGAATTTCTCCTAATGCTAGTGTATTTGAATTGTCTTCTAGCTCAATTATATTAAAGCCTTCAATATCGGCATTTCCATTAGTGTGAAATATAAAATTTTGCCCTTTACTAAGCTTGATAATTTGCTCTAATTTAGAGCCTTTTAAAACTTGAAAATTTGTAAAATACCTAATATCTCTATCTCCTACTAATAAATTGTTTAGATTAAATGAGCTACTTAAATCAGTAAAATGAATATTTACATTATGAGAAAATACATAATTAAAAACATAGCTATCCGCTAAGATTTGCTTATTTGTTTTTATTAGTGTTGGAAATACTAATCTTTTTGCTGTATGAAATTTTGAATCAATAACTGATTTTATATAGCTACTTAGTGCGGTATTTTGAGCTTTTAGCTTGTTGTAGCCATAAAAATAGTTTATTTTTCTAATAAGTTCTTCTATCATAAAAGGTTTTTGTATGTAATCATATGCTCCAGCTTCAATAGGCATACTAACTGTATCACTACTCACATAAGAAACTAACAATAATATAACGCTATTTTTATGATTTTGAATAACCTTTAAAAAATTATCTATATTAGTAGATAGCAAAATAACATCATAATATTTGTTTTTTATATCTTTAAAATCATTTGCAACTTCACAAATATATCCAGCATCATTTAGCTTTAAAGCCATACTTTGAGCTAAGTAAATCTCATTTTCAACTATTAATATTCTCATACTCGCTCCAATCAAATAATTTCATATTAACAACTACGCTTACGCTTATACCTTCGCATCGCCCAACAAAACCTAGTTTTTCTGTTGTAGTAGCTTTTATATTAATATTGCTTGTTTTTAGGGTAGTGATTAAATTTTTTAGCATTTCTTGTTTATGTTTTAAGAGTTTTGGTTTTTCAGCACATATTGTAATATCAGCATTAATTAGCTCGTATCCATAAGATTTGCATTTATCATAAGCAAGTTTTAATAGTTGCATAGAATTTGCGTTATGATAATTATCATCATCAGGGCTAAAAGCAGCTCCAATATCTCCTAAGCCACAAGCTCCAAATAAAGCATCAGTAAATGCGTGAGCTAATACATCTCCATCAGAGTGTGCTTTTAGAGCATATTCTTTTCCTAGTCTTACACCTGCTAAGATTAATTCTTCATTTTTATTATCTTCATCTAATTTATGCCCTACATTAGAGTGGCAAAACTCATGCACATCGTATCCATATCCAACAAAAATATCTTTACTTGGCTTTGCTAGATTGAGTAATTTTAATTTTTGTAAGTCATTTTTTGTAGTTATTTTAAAGCTTAATTCATCTCCATTTATAGCTTTTATTGTTCCGTTATTTGCTAATATTGCCGAGCTTTCATCTGTAAAATTTTTTAAATTCGCAGATTTTAAAGCAGAGCTTTTGCTAAGTTGTGGGGTTTGAACTAATCTTAGTTCATTTCTATTTAAATAGCATTGTTTTTCTTCATTATAAATTGTATCAACAATTTTAATAGCTGGAAAAACGCAATCATAATTTTTAGCATTTAATATAAGTTCGTTTAATACATTAGGATTTATAAAAGCTCTTGCTACATCAGTAATTAAAACATATTGAGAATTTACTTTTTCTAAAGCATTTTCAATACTTTCAAATCTTTCTTTACCGCCTTTAACATAAATATAATTTGGCTCTTTAACTTCATAAAAACAAGGCTCATCACAAACAATTATTATTTTTGAAAACTTATATAATTTCTCAAATTCTTTTGCTAAATATAGCCATAATGGGGATTTATTTATATATAAATTTTGCTTTTTACAAGGTAAATTAAACCTAGTAGAATTACCTGCAGCTAATAAAATAAGCGTTATATCCAACATAATTATCCTTAAAATTATGATTTTGTGTAAGTTTTTAACATAATTTTATTTAAATCTTATCTAAAATGTAACATTTTTATAAATTAAATTAAAAATTGTTACATTCCGTAACAAGTTATAAAGATACTATGATTTTTTTAGCGGGAATTTGAAATTGAATTACATCATTTATTGAGTAATTTTTACATAATTTATTTTTTTTACCAATTGCTTTGATGATTTGGTTATTGAAATTTAATGTAAAATAAATTAGCTCATCTTTAATATCTATATTTTGAATAATTGCATTAAAGCTATTTTCTTTATTATTTTCTAATTCTATAAAATTAATTTTTGTTATTAAGATAACTTCATCAAATAATTTTAGATTTAATTCATTAAGAGCAGCTACTGAAATATTTGCTTTGATTAAGTCATCACCACATTTACAAGTTAGATTTATATAATTTTTCTCATTTTTAATCTCAACTATTTTAGCTTTAATTTTATTTTGAGCTGATAGTTTATAGGTAAAATCATCATTGAGTTTGGCTTTAAATTTGCAAAACTCTTCATATTTTTTTAATATATCTTCACTAAAAGCACTTAATTTACTTCCTTCTTTTCTTGAAGTATTTGAAAATAGATTATACTCACTAGCTTTGCTTATTTCATCAAGACTATCCCAAGCATTTTTATAAGAAATATTCAAATTCTTAGCAGCTTTGCTAATGCTTTTGTCTGTTTTAATTTGTTGTAAAAGCAATATATGTTTTTTTGTAATTTTTACATTATCATTTAAAATAAATTCAATTTCTAGATTAATTTTCATAGTTTGTTCTTAATATTTTTTTGTTATTATT
Source organism: Campylobacter sp. RM12642 (assembly GCF_020137635.1). Taxonomy (NCBI): domain Bacteria; kingdom Pseudomonadati; phylum Campylobacterota; class Epsilonproteobacteria; order Campylobacterales; family Campylobacteraceae; genus Campylobacter; species Campylobacter sp. RM12642. The sequence goes on along the minus strand of NZ_JACGAT010000002.1, from coordinate 120,467 downwards.
TGCCAAAAATACTAAATATGGAGTAATTTTGTGATAAAAAAATTATTTTTTATCCTTTCTTTGATTACGCTAGTAGTTGCGAACGAAATTGATGATTTTGAAGCGGAATTTAATCAAGTAGAAAGAGTAGATAAATTTTATAATTACAATAAAGCTGTTACTAGTTTTAATTATGCAGTTTATAATATGAGTTTAAGACCACTTAGCAATATTTACAATACTATCACTCCTCCAATAGTTAAAAAAGGTGTTAATAATTTTTTCCACAATTTAGGGTCTCCGCTTAGATTTATTACTTTATACTTGAGTGGAGAATTTAAATCAGGAACTGCTGAATTAGGAGCATTTTTAGGTAATACCACATTGGGTTTAGGTGGTATTTTAAGACCTTTTAAATATGAAAAAGAAAGTGATTTTGGCTTGATGCTTGCTAGATGGGGTGTTCCACCAGGAGAGCATATTGTTTTACCATTTTTAGGGCCTTCAAATATAAGAGATGCTTTGGCTTTGCCGTTTGATTATGCTTTAAAGCCTAATTTTTATTTAACTAATAATGCTAGTATTAGCGTTTCTACTTTTGGGCTGATTGATAAAACAAGTAGTAATTCTGCTTTAATTAATGAAGCTTATAAAAGTATAAATCCTTATGTAACAATAAGGGATTTTTATGAAAAAAACCGAAAGGAATTAGAATGAAAAAATTATTAATAATAGCTTTAAGCTTAGCAAGTTTATATGCTTACAAAATTGATACTTTTAAAGATGACATTGTTTTAGATGTTGCAAAAATACAAGATATCTTTAAGGGTGATGGCAACGATAAATCACAAGATTTATTTAATTTATTAAAAGATGATTTAGATATTGAATTAATGACAAAATTAGTTCTTTCAAAAAACGCTAATGAGTTAAGCGCTGAAAAATTAGCAGAATTTCAAAATATTTTTATAGAAAGACTTAAAAAAGATTTTTCATCTAAAATTGATTTGGTTAAAGGTAGTAGCCTTGAATTAACAAGCACTAATGTAGATGATAAAAGATGTCAGGCAAATATGAAAGTTGAGTATGAAGAACAAGTTAAAGAAATGATATTTAAGTTTAGAATTATCAATAACGAATGTAAGTTATATGATATTGATATTTTAAATACAAGTTTAATAGCTAGTTATAGAGCTCAGTTTTTAGATATTATAAAACAGAGTGGAATTAATGGCTTATTTGAAAAGCTTAAATGAATAAAATAATTAATTTTCTTCTTGTAAATTCTAAAAAAGTTTTTATGATAACTCTTTTACTTTGTTTAGGGTTATCATATTATTCTACTAAGATAGAAGTTGAAGCAAAATCAACTAGCTTTTTCTTAGAAGATGATAAGGATTTACAACTATTTAATGAAAGTATAAAAACTTTTGGTTCTCAAGATTTTTTAGTATTAGCCTATAAAAGCCAAGGCGATGTCTTTAGTATTGAAAGTATTGAAAAACTTCAAAATATAGAGAAAAAACTATTAAAAATAGATGGTGTTAAATCAGTTCTTAGTATTTTAAATGCTCCATTATTTTTAAGTGATGGAAAAAGTATAAATGAAGGAGCTAATTTATTAAAAGCTAAAGATGAAATAAGTAAAAATAAATTTTATTTAAAGAATTTAATTAGCAAAGATTATTCGGTTGTTGATTTTTTAATATATGCAAATAACCCAGATGATTTGATTGTTACATTAAAGCAATTTGCGCTTGATAATGATTTGATTTTAGGTGGGATGAGCGTTATTGCAAGTGATATGATTACTTATGTTAAATCTGATTTATATGTTTATGGAATAGGGTTATTTGTATTATTATCAATTGCTATTTTTATATTTTTTAGAAGTTTGTATTTTGTATTTGTTTGTATGTTTATATGCTTAATTTCTCTTTTTAGCACGACGGGAATTTTGGCGATTTTGGGTTATAATATAACCGTTATTTCAAGTAATTATGTAGCATTGGTTTTAATTATTACAATTTCTGTTATAGTGCATTTATTATCTCATTTTTCAGAACTTATAAACTTTAATAAAAATACAGATAGATTAACACAAGTAAGACACACATTATTAGCTAAGGCAAAACCTAGCTTTTATGCTATTTTAACAACCGTAGTTGGGTTTTTAAGTCTTGTTTTTTCAGGAATAAAACCTATTAGTGAATTAGGTGTTATGATGAGCATTGGTATTAGTGTTAGTTTGCTTTTATGCTATTTATATTTGCCTTATTTGTTACTTGCAAAAAAAGATTTTAAAAATGTATATTTTGCTAAAGAGCCTAAGTTTTTATTGTTTTGTGCAAATACTGCAATAAATCATAGAAAAATAGTATATTTTGTAAGTTTGATAATAGTTGTTTTTGCTATTGTTTCAATTCCAAAGCTTAGTGCTGAAAATAGTTTTGTGAATTATTTTAAAGATAGTAGTGATATTAAAAAAGGTTTATTATTAATTGATGAAAAATTAGGTGGAACGCTTCCGTTAGATGTAATTGTTAAATTTAACGATGAAGACGATGAACAAGCTGATGAGTTTGCTGAATTTTTAGATAATAGTGATAAGTATTATTTAACACCATCAAAAGTAGAAATTCTAAAAAAAATTCATAATTTCTTAGAAAATCAAAATTATGTAGGCAGTGTTTTAAGCCTTTATTCGCTTTTAGATTTTGCAAAATCTATGAATAATGGTAAAGATATTGATGGCTTTTTGCTAAATATATTGCAAAATAACTTTGAAGAAAGCACTAAAAAGCAAATTATTTATCCATATTACAACGAAAAATCAAAAGAATTTAGAATAGCAATTAGAATGGTTGATAGTGATAAAACTTTAAAAAGAGCTAAATTTTTAAAAGATTTAAATGATAATTTAAGAGAACTTACAAAAAATGATAATATAAATATTCAAGTAAGTGGAGTTATGGTGCTTTATAACAATATGCTAAGCTCACTTATAAGTTCTCAAGTAGATACTCTTAATTTTGTTATACTTAGCTTATTTGCATTATTTTTAATAATTTTTAGAAATATAAGATTTAGTATTATTGGAATAATTGCTAATTTAATTCCTATTTCATTATTGTTTGCGATTATTGCTTTTAGCGGGCTAAGCCTTGATTTAATGAGTATTACAATTGCTGCAATTTCTATTGGAATTGGAGTTGATGATATAATACATTATGTGCATAGGTTTAAAGAAGAAATCAAAAAAAGGAATTTAAATGATGCTATTAGGGCAAGTCATCAAAGTATTGGTTCAGCACTTTACTATACAACTTGCACTATTGTTTTAGGATTTTGTCTTATGATGAGCTCTAATTTTACACCTACTATTTATTTTGGATTACTGACTGTTTTAGTTATGATTTTATTATTATGCGGTTCTTTGTTTTTATTGCCATCACTTATAATTAGTTTATATTTTAAGGGTTATTTTAAAAACGAATTATCAAAGAAGGATTTAAGTGCTTAAGTTTAATAATATAATTTGGCTTTTAAGAAAAAATTTTTTTATTACTTTTATTTTGCTTGTATTGGTTTTGTTTTTTAGTTTTTATGTGAATTTTACAACCGTCAATGATAAGCTAATTAACAATAATAAATTGATTTCTCATAGTATTCAAAATGCTATAAAACAGCATAAAATTAGACTAGATTTATATTCAAAAGCACTTGAGATGGATCCTGATTTAAAGAGTTTGGATTTAAATACATTTTCAGCATTTTATTATCTTAACGAAGATGGAGAAGTCTTAGATAAATTTAGTAGTGATGAGGTTGACCCTTTAAAAAAATTCATAGAAATTAATACTAGAAATTTAGTAGATAAGACTACTTATATTAGTGAATTAATAACCACAAAAGATTTACAAAGTAGCATATATTTTGCAAAAAAATTAGAGAATAATAAAAATACATTTTTGGTTGCAAAGCTTGATTTAAAAGAACTTTTAAAAAGTGTGAATAAATTTAATACAGATTATATATTAGTAGATTCTTTTGGTAATGTTTTGTATTCAAGTAATCAATCAAAATTAGATTTATCTGTCAATGTAAATGAGTTTAGTTACTATTGGTATTTATCTGGAATTTATCAAACAGCAAGTAATTCTGATAATATTATTAAAGAAGTAGAATATAGTGGCTTTAATGTAAGAAGCTTTATATCTGTAAGTGAGTATTTTAATTATTATTTTATATTGAGTGCATTTTTACTAATAATATTAGTTATGTATTTTTGGAATGCTTATCTTGATTCTATGTTGGTTGAAAATGGTTTAGTTAAGCAAGTAAGATATTGTTATGATTTACAAGGAGCTAGCGATATTGATGAGTTTCAAAATTTTGAGCTAATAGAAGGCTCTGATTTAGAAGACTTGCAAAAACAAACGGCATTTTCGGTTCTTGAATATAAAGATATTAAAAAAGAATATAGAGAATTAGAACAAAGACTTAGCTCTATGTTTAGTAAAAGCACAATTCCTATGCTAATGATTGATGCTTTTACGGCTAAGATTTTTAAAGCAAATCAATCAGCACTTGATTTTTATAATCAAAAAATTACAGGTATGTCTAAAATGAATTTGTATATGCTTGGTAAAAAAGAGCAAAGAGATACCATTATAGACCCGATAAATTTTGCAAACAATATGCAAAATTCTATTAAAAATCAAGGATTTTATATACAAACTGAACACTATGTGAATGGAGAAGACTTTAAAGAAGTTAAAATATATCCATTCGTTATGAGATCGGAGAGATTTTGCTATGATATTTTGATGATTTTAGATACTAATATGGTTAGTAAAAGTTATGAAAATATTAAATCTCAATATGAAGCTTTAGAAAAAAGTTTCATTATTACTATGAATTTTACCCTTAAAGGTGGTAAGTTAAAAATAAGAAGTTGTAGTAAAAATATAGATAGAATTTTAGGTTATACAGCTTTAAGTTATACTTATTTTAAAGAGCTTTTACATAAAAGTAGCTATCCTGCTTATATTGAATTTTTATTAAAATTAAAAAATCTTAAAGATAATAGTTTTACAAATTATTCTAAAGTAATTGAACAAAATTTATATTTAAGACAAAATAATGGTAGATATGCAGAATTTAAAGTTAGCTTTAATATTTCAAGAGATTATAATTATGATAGTAAACAAGCTAGGTTTTTAAATATAACAGCTCATCTTGCTTTATTAAAACAAGATATATTAGAAGATGAAATAAAAGAACCTATATCTTTTAGTGATATTTATAAACAAAGTAATTCTATCATAGGTATATTTGATAAAGAATTTAAATGTATTAGTGCTAATAAAGAACTAAGAAATTTATTAAATACTCAAAATGTACCTAAGATATATTTAAAAGACTTGTTAGCAAAAGAACAAGATAAAATTATTGCAAATATATTAGATGGCAAAACTTGTTCTATTAAGGATATTGTTTATTTAAAAGACTTTAATAATATATTGCATCCTAATAAATTAAGCTATGTTGTAACTAAGAATTCTTTAGGTGAGAATTTATATTGTTTAATTTTTAGACAAGAATATGACCCAGCAGAATTGGATAATTTTGTTGTATTTTGCAAAAATAGAATTGTAAATAATGAGAATTTAGATATTTTGTATTGCGAATATTACTATAAAGTAATTGGCAATAGAATTAACAATAATGAATCTTTTGATAATTTAGATTTTGATAAATTCTTAAATAATATTAGAAATTTTGATTTTACTAATGAAGAATTGGCTATTAAAGCAGATTATATGAGTAGATTAGTATCTTTAGTGAAAGAAAAAAATAGAGATAAAATTATGCAAATGTATGAAAACGGAAATAATATTTTTATAGGAGATATATATGAGCAAAGCTGACATATTAGTAGGTATTCAGTGGGGAGATGAAGGTAAAGGCAAAGTTGTAGATAAATTATGCGCTAACTATGATTTTGTATGTAGGAGTGCAGGAGGACACAACGCAGGTCATACTATTTGGGTTGATGGAGTTCGTTATGCTTTACATTTATTACCTAGTGGTATTTTGCATCATCGTTGCAAAAATGTAATAGGAAACGGGGTTGTATTAAATCCTGAAGTTTTGATTACAGAAATGGCTCAATTTGATAATTTAGAAGGTAGATTATTTATTAGTGATAGAGCTCATCTTAATTTAAGCTATCATGCACAAATTGATATTGCTAAAGAAAAATTTAAAGGTGATAATGCAATAGGAACGACTGGTAAAGGGATAGGACCTTGCTACGCTGATAAGATTTCAAGAAGTGGGCATAGAGTAAGTGAGTTGCTTGAACCTGAAAAACTTTGTAATGCAATTTTGAAAGATTTTGTGATAAATAAACCATATTTTGATACTTTAGGTGTAAATGCTCCTGATGCAAATGAGCTTTTAGCTAATCTTAAAAGATATAAAGAAATGTTAGCACCATTTATTTGTGATACTACAAGACTTATATGGAAAGCTTTAGATGAAGATAAAAAAGTCTTGTTAGAGGGTGCTCAAGGTAGTTTATTAGATATTGACCACGGAACTTATCCTTATGTAACTAGTTCAACAACTATTGCTGCAGGAGCTTTAAGCGGTTTAGGATTAAGCCCTTATGAAGCAGGCAAATCAATAGGAATAGTAAAAGCTTATACTACAAGAGTTGGACACGGACCTTTCCCTACAGAAGATAAAACAGAGCAGGGCGAAAGAATAGGCGAAATAGGAAAAGAAATAGGTGTTAGCACAGGTAGAAAAAGACGCTGCGGATGGTTTGATGCAGTAGCTGTAAGATATACTGCTAGATTAAACGGGCTTAGCGAACTTGCTTTAATGAAATTAGATGTTTTAGAAAATTTTGATAGCATTAAAATTTGTAAAGCATATGAATATAAGGGCGAAATAATTGATTATGTTCCAGCTGATTTAGAAAATGTAAAACCAATTTATGAAAGTGTTGATGGCTTTGGTAAAATTTATGGAATTAGAAGATACGATGATTTACCTGTAAATGCGAAAAAATATATCTCAAAAATTGAAGAATTAGTTGGTGTAAAAATAAAAATGATTTCTACTTCTCCTGAGCGTGAAGATACAATCATTTTATGAAATTTAAACAAATATTAAGTGTAAAAAAGCAAGCTTTACAAAATGCAGAGCTTGCTTTAAATAAAGCAAAACTTAAAAAAACTGCAATTGAACAAGAATTTGAATTAGTAAAAAAAGAATTAGACACATATCCAGAACCAAAAACTATACTTGAAATAAAATTAGCAAATGAAGCGATTTTTTTTAATTTAAATAAACAAAAAGAATTACTAGAAAAAATTAGTTTATGTGAAAAAGAGATAGTACATTTTACTCATTTGTATAAAAAAGCTTCGCTAGATTATGAGAAAATAAAATACTTACACGATGAAGAAATTAAAAAAAAGAAAAAAGAATTTGAAAAAAAACAAGCATTAGAGTTAGATGAGATTGCAACAATGAGATTTTTTGCAGCTAATCAAGATATAAATTAAGTTTAAGGTTTTTAGTAAGATATTTTATAAATTATTAAAAAAGGCTGTAAATCAAAAATAGCTTTATTTTAGATATACAACCGATATTCAAAAGAATATAATTAAAGCCATTGTTAATAATAAAGATAAGTATAGTAATATTTTTTTATTCTTACTACACGGAAGAAGAAAAAACGAAGTATTAAGCCTTAAGTGGAAAGATATAGATTTTAAAAACGAAAGCTATATAATACGCTCCGAAAATTGTAAAATCTCTAAAACTATGGAATATTCATTAACACCACTTTTAAAAGATAGATTAAAACTACATTTTGAATGGACTTTTTTCAATTCCGAAGAAGATTTCGTTTTTACAAACCCAGATACGGCAAATAAATATATAGATTTACGCAGAGCTTGGAATAACTTTTTAAATAAAAACAATCTACCAAAAATGAGACTTCACGACATAAGGCATTTAATAGGAACTTATGCTATTAATCATTTAGGACTTAGTATGGAAAGCGTAATGCTTACCTTAGGACATTCAAACATTACAACTACATACGGCTACTTAACACGCAATAAAAACCTTTCAAAAATGGTAATTAATAGCATTTTAGAAAGCGTTATAACTCCTTTAAATAACAATAATTAATTTTTACTAATTTATGCTTTATGCTTTGTGGGGGTATGGGGGAAACCCCCATAAAGGCTTAAAGTGTGTTCCACTTTAAGCCGTAGCATAAAAACGCTAAAGCGTTTTTACCCTAGTTAATGCGTTAGCATTAACACCACAAACGCATAAAAATGCCTTTTATTTCAAAAATCTACTAAAAACAATATTTACTTTATTATTAGCCCTTTAACGATTTAAAGCACCATTAAACGCATTTAAAGGCTATATCTTTAAGTTTATTAAATCTAAAGCTAAATAATCTAAGAGAGAATAAAAAGGGCGTGAGTTATGGCGGGGGGGGGCGTGAGCCCAACGCCGTAACGAACCCCGCCTTGTCTTATTTATACAAATTTGCGAGATTTTAAAAATTCGCCCCTTAAATGCCTATGTAATAGGCATTTTAACCTTATTAAGTTTCACTTAAGAAAAGCAATAAACCAACATAAAAAAACAACATTTTCAAAGTAAAATAAAACTAAACTATTTTAAGAATTTTTTAAGTTCAAAGATGTTAAAATTCTAAACATTTATATAAAAAAGAAGTCTGATAAAGATTTATATATTAAATAAGTATTCTAATTATGCTAAAATGGTTGCGAAAGAGGGATTTGAACCCCCGACCTTCGGGTTATGAGCCCGACGAGCTAACCACTGCTCTATTTCGCGACAAAAAAAGTGGATGGGGTAAAGGGATTCGAACCCCTGAATGACAGGACCAAAACCTGTTGCCTTACCGCTTGGCGATACCCCAATGCAAATTAAAAGCGTGATTATATATCAAAAAAATATATTTGTCAAGTAAAATTTTTAAAAAAATAATTTTTACTTATTTTTTTTGTATTGCTAAACATTTATATATTATTTTTACATACACTTAATTAAAATAATTATTAAAAGGAAAAATATGTCTTTTGTTAGTATAGAAGAAGGTATAAAAGAATTAAAAAAAGGAAATATGTTGATAATGCTAGATGCTGAAGATAGGGAGAATGAAGGTGATTTGATTTTTCCAGCAGAATTTAGCACACCAGAAAAGGTGAATTTCACATTAACACATGCTAGGGGCGTTGTTTGTGTAGCACTAGATAAAAAAATTGCAGAGCATTTTGAATTACCTCTAATGGTTCCTAAAAATACTTCTAATCATGAAACGGCATTTACTATTACGGTGGATATTAAAACGGCAAGTACAGGTGTTAGTTCTAGCGAAAGAGATGCTACTATAAAATTATTTGCAAATAAAAATGCAGTTGCAAGTGATTTTGTAAGACCTGGTCATATTAATCCGTTAATAGCAAAAGATGGCGGTGTATTAGTTAGAACAGGGCATACGGAAGGAACGGTTGATATGTGTAAATTAGCTGGTCTTACTCCTGCTTGTGTAATTTGTGAAATTATGAATCCTGATGGAACAATGGCTAGGCGTGATGATTTAATAGAATTTGGCAAAAAGCACAATATAAAATTAGTAACTATTGAAGACTTAATCAAGTATAGATTACAAAATGAAAGCTTAGTATCAAAAATTAGTGAAGAAAAAACTAAATTACTATGTAAAGATGTTAAAAAGATTGTATATAAAGATTTTTTAGGAGATATTCACACTATTTTTGCTTTTGCAGGTAAAAATGAAAAAAGTCTGATTAAGTTTTATAAGAGCTCTAAAGATATTAATATTTTAAATGCTACTAAATTAGAAGAAACTTTAAAATCAATAGATGATTTAAGTAAAGAAGGTGGTATGTTAGTATTTATGGAAGGCTTAAAAAGTGATGATAAAAATTATGGCATAGGAGCACAGATTTTAAAAGATTTAGGTATTAATAAGTTTAAATTTTTAGGCAATCAAGAACAATTTGCAGCTTTAAGTGGCTTTGGCTTAATTATTGAATAATTAAAATATTTAGAATTTGAAATTAAATAATTGATTTCAAATTCTATTTTAAAACTTACTTATTTAAACCCAAAACCTTGCAGTATTCACAATACACACAACTAACAGAACGCTTAGCACATACTAAAGGAATATTTCTTTTTTTAGCTTGACTTTTTATTTTTTTCATAGTGTTATGATTTAAAAAACTTGTAAGCATAACAACACAGCCAGTATCTTGTGGAATGCTTTGACGATTTACTCTATTTTCATTTCTAGCATCCCAATGAGTGATTGTTTTTGCACCTAAGTCATGTAAAACTGCTTTAATAGGGGTAATCTCATCTGCACCAATAACCAAAACTGACATAAAACTCTCCTTAAAAATAATTTTGAGTATGATACTCAATTAACCTTTAAAGAAACTGATAATTATTATAAATTTCTAATAATTATATTAACTTACATTTTTATACAATGGTTTTAGGCTTTCATATGCGATATTTATTTCTTCAAATTTTTCTTTTAAAACTCTTTTTACTTCTTCACTTTTTTCCGAGTGAAAATCAGGATGATAAACTTTACTTAACTTAAGATATTTATTCCTTACAACATCAAAACTAGCTCCTACTTCCACTCCTAATGTTTTAAAATGTTCTTCTAAAAGCATACAAACATTTAAAAACCTATTATCTTTTTTCAGCTCATTTTTAATTTCTTTTTTAAATTGCAAATAAGCCAATTCGCTTAGACTAAAGCTTACGCAGTAATTTAAATGCTCGTTACAAGCACATAGTTTATCTAATAAACTTAAGGTATTTTCATCTTTATAAGTGATGATAAATTTAGTTTTTAATATTTTTATATCGTGCTCTTTAAAATAATTAGAAAGATAAATTATTAAATTTTTTTCAAGATTTGAGAAATTTAAAATTATATCTTTTCTCATAAAATCAAGCTTACAATTTATCATTGCTTTTAGGCTGTTTACGCTTACTAGATTTAGTTTAAATTTTTTATAATATGCGGTATTTATATTTTGAAGTTGTTCGTTATTGTATTTTTTATTCAATATTGATAGTAATTTTAAAAAATATCTTCTTTGTGGAATTTCATTTTCAACATAAAATGATATTAATTTGCTTTTCTTTCCGATATTTTGTGAAAAATTTTTATTAATTATTTCTTTCATTTCTTTAAAAAATGAAAAATCTTGAGTATTTATACTAATTGATTCTAAATTCTGTACAACTTGCATTTATAACCTTTATAAAGTTTTTTATAAATAAGCAATTTGTATTCCAAATATAATTGTAGTGATTTTCAAAAGAACTTTTGCAAAAGGAAATAATATTAATTTTCCTTTTGCAATGTAGAATTTAAATAGCGATTAATACATATACTATTGCTGCAATAATTGTTGGTATTGCATTTCTTTTAGCTAGTTCAATTGGATTAACCTTCGCATAAGTAGCACATATAATAGCAGCTCCTGCAATAGGGCTCATACTTCTTCCAAGTCCAGCTACAGCAGTTACAACAGAGCCAAGGTGCATAGGGTCTAGTCCGATATCTGCTGCTTTTATCGTTACAGCTTGATTAAATGCTATTCCGGCAGCATCTCCGCTACCTGTTATTAAGGCTAGGGCAAAAGTTCCAACAGAACCTATGAAAGTTGCAATATTTGGATTTGATTTCATAAAATCAATTAATTGTTGAACAAATCCCATAGCTTCAAGCCCTGCAACAAATATCCCCGCACAAATAATGATTCCATATACATGTGAAAATCCTTCACCCATACCAGCACAAAATTTCTTCATAACTTCACCAGCTTTTACATCTTTAAAGCAAGTAATAAATGCTAATAATGAGCCAATAATCATTGCATGACCAATGCCAACTTTTGGAACTTTAAGTGCAAAAGTAGCTTCATACCATTCTTTAAAATGCGAATTGCTAAGAACTAAAAGTATAGCAACAGGAACAATTGGAACAATAGCTTTTATAGGATTGATTTTGAAATCTTTATCATCATTGCTTTCATCTTCAAGAACATAACCTTTATATTCTTTTAAAAGTAAGCCAACAATCATTAATCCAAAAGCACAAATTACAGCACTTACTCCAAAATAAAACGCTTCATAATGAATTACTTCCATTACATTTACTTTACTAACTTCAGCGACTATATTTGTCTGATGATAACCAGGGTTTAAGTTTGCGCTTCCATAAGTTCCTAATAAAACGGTTGAAGCAGCAAGTGCAGGATGAACTCCCATTCTCATAAGTAGCGGGATAATAACCGCACCAACAGCAGCAGAGCAACCAGCAGCAGAAGTTACTGAAATATTAATAAATGCAGTGATTAATACAGCTCCAGGAACTAGAAAAATACCTGCATATTTTAATACTTTTGACAAAGCATGAACTAAATGCTTATCGCAAGTTGTAAGTTTTAAAACATAAGCAAAACCCATGGCAGCAACTATTGGTTCAATAATGTTTGCCTTTTTTATCGCTTTAGTAAAAGCTTCTAGTGCGTCCATTGGAGCACCTGCAATAATACATAAAACAACACCACTTGTAAAAAGAACCATTCTTGATTCGTGGCGTTTAATTAAAAGTGTAATAGTAACAATTACTACTATTAACGCTAGTGCAATTTTAAGAATTGCAAAACTTTCCATATTTTCTCCTTAGATTAAGTAATAAAAATTAAAATTAATTTTCATTTATTCTAACTGAAAGTTGTTAATTTGATATAAATTATAAAAATGATAAAGCAATAATTAAAATATATTTAATATGAATATTAAATACTATTAAAATAATTATTGCAATTGCTCTTCTATAATTTTTTTATATTTTAATAATTCTGTTGTTATTAAATCCTTTTTTTCATCATTTATATGAAATTTCAAGATAGTAACACTAATTGCGGCAAATATTTGTTGGTTTTTATAAATAGGCACAGCAAAACAAGAAAAATCATCATCATATTCCCCGTATTCATAAGAATAACCTAGATTTTTACAATACTGAATATTGTCGTATAAATCATTTATATTATTGATTGTTCTTGCAGTATTTTGCTCTAGAATTTGTTTTTTGAAAATACTTTTTAATTCATTTAAATTCTTATCAAATAACAATGCTTTACCAAGAGCAGTTGCGTTAGCATTGGCTACATCTCCAGCTTTTGTCTTTAGAATAATTTTTTCATTACCTTCACTTTTATGTAAATAAATTACTTTTTTACCATTTAAAATCCCTAATTGCACGGCTAATCTTATTTTTTTAGCTAGCTCATCCATATAATAAATTATAATTTTTGTAGATTTCCTTTGTTCTAGTTCTGGATTTAGACAAAAAGATAATTTGTAATTTTTATTATCAAAACTTAAATAATCTAATTCACAAAGTGTTTTTAAAATAGGATGAAGAGTTCCCATACTGATTTTACATTCTTTTGAAATTTGTGTTATGTTAAGACCTTCATCACAATTTTTTAAAGTCTCTAAAATTTTAATAACCCTTAAAGTTGGTTGATGTAAAGTATCCAAGATTTTTCCTATTTATGTAAGATATTTTAATATATTAGATATTTCTTAATTATCTCTTAAAATTACAAGTTTTTTAGCTTAGTATTATTATTTAGTTTTTAAAAGAATTTAAACTGATAATATACATTATTGTTTAAATAGGAATATGTTGTATTCCTATTTAAAATGGTCTTATAATCATTGCAGTAATTATACCTATCATTATTATAGTAGGCACTTCGTTATAAGCTCTAAAAAATTTACCACTTTTTTTACAGGTATCATTTTTTAGTTGTTTAAGATATCTTAAGCAATCAAAATGATAAATCAGTAGTAGAACAACACACAATAATTTAAGATGAAAATAACCAAGTTTCATCAAGGTTGAATTAGCACTAATCATTAAAATTCCAGTAAGTAGCGTAATTATCATAGAAGGTTGTCCTATGAAATAAAACAATTTATCTTCTTGAATTTTTACAACTTCAACAAATTCTTTTTTATGTGAATGTTCTTGATGATATACATAAAGGCGTGGCAAATAAAACAAAGTCGCCATCCAAGAAATAAATGCTAAGTAATGAAGCCATTTTATCCAATCATAATTGTTAGCTAGAAATTCCATTTTTCTTCCTTTTCTTAAAAATTTCTTTTAAAATTATTATAATAACGCCAAGGTTAATACACACATCAGCAATATTAAAAACAGCGAAGTTAAACCAATAATGCCAAGCTATAAAATCAATAACTCCAGGATATAAAAACCTATCATAAATATTGCTTATGCCCCCGGCTAATATGAATGATAGGGCATAATAATTATCGTTTAGGAATTTTTTTTCTTTAATTAAAAGTATTCCAGCAATTATAAGCAACATTATTTGAATATATTTTAGATATTCTTGTAAAAAACTTAGCATTGAAAAAGCAACCCCATCATTAAAAACTAAATAAAAACTAATAGGGGTAAAATGCCATTCATAACCTGCTAAAAATATATTTTTACTAAGTCTATCTAATATTATTACAATGGCTATTATAAGACTTGAGATGATAATTTTTTTTCTCATACTAGCACACTTTGAAAGTATTTTATACATTCATTTTCCATATTTTTTAAGGTTTTTTCATTTTCACATTCAAGTAATATTCTCATTAAATTTTCAGTTCCTGAATATCTAAATAAATAATTCACATTATTTTTATTTAATTTTTCATATAAGTTATCTATGCCTTCTAATTTATCTAAAGGTTTTTTTTCTGTGATTTTTAGGTTTGTTAAGCTTTGTGGAAATAATTTAATTTCGCTAAAAATCTCGCTAGCTTTTTTATTTAATAATAATTTTGCTACTTGAAGTGCTGCTACTATGCCATCACCAGTTTTTGCATAATCGCTAAAAATTATATGTCCGCTTTGCTCTCCACCAAAATTATAATTTTTATCTTGCATTGCATGTAGAATATATTTATCTCCAACATCGGTTGTAACATAAGAAATATCGTGTTTTTTAAGATAATTTAAAAATCCCATATTGCTCATTTTACTAATTGCAACACCGCTTAAATTATTATTATCTTTTAAAGCTTTTGCTAAAACCCCTAATAAAATATCTCCATTAATGATTTCTCCGTTTTCATCAACCACAACCAATCTATCAGCATCTCCATCAAAAGCAAACCCAACATCAGCTCTTAATCTTTTTACTTCTTTAGCTAATATATTTGGATGAAGTGCTCCACAATTATCATTAATATTTATTCCATTTGGCTCACAAGCTAATGTTATAACATCAGCTCCTAATTCAGAAAAGACAGCAGGCGCAACCTTATAAGCCGCTCCATTTGCACAATCTAAAACAATTCTAAGGTTTTTTAAGGTTGTATCTTTTGGAAAAGAATTTTTAATATGAACTATATATCTACCTATTACATCATCAATTCTTTTTGCAGAGCCGATTTTATCCTTTATTACAAGATGCGAATTAATTAAATTATCATCATTAAATATTCTATCTATTTCAAATTCTTCGCTTTCGCTTAATTTAAATCCATTAGCATCAAATACTTTAATACCATTATCATAATAAGGATTATGAGAAGCACTTATCATAATAGCAAAATCACATCTTAAATCTTGACTTAAAAAAGCAACAGCAGGTGTAGGCATAGGGCCAATTTGCAATACATTAAAACCTACTGCATTAAGACCACTAACGATTGCATTTTCTATCATATAACCACTTCTTCTAGTATCTTTTCCGACTATTACTTTTTTTGTTAATGCTTTATTTTTAAAAAAAATTCCAATAGCCATAGCAGCTTTAAGAGCTTTAAAAGCACTTAAATCATTACCTGCAAAACCTCTAATTCCATCTGTTCCAAATATCATTTTTTTGCCTTTCAGTATGATTTTAATTTTGAATTAAGATTATTTTAACAAAACTTTACTAAAATCAGTCTTTTAAAAATTTTTACGAAGGAATTTTTTATGGCAAATCATAAATCATCAGAAAAAAGAGCTAGACAAACAATTAAAAAAACTATTAGAAACAGATTCTATAGAACAAGACTTAAAAACATTACTCGTGCAGTTCGTGAAGCAGCAGCAGCTAATGATAATGAAGCAGCAGCAGCAGCTTTAAAAGTAGCTAATAAAAAAATTCACGAAATGGTAAGCCGTGGTTTTATTAAAAAACAAACAGCTTCAAGAAAAGTAAGTCGTTTAGCACTTTTAGTAAATAAAATTGGTGCATAATTTTTAATGCTAGCAAGCAAACTTGAACCTTTCTTAAAACGCTATGAAGAAATTCAAGCGTTTTTAAGTAATATTGAAAATACTACAGATTTAGCAAAAGTTACAGCCTTATCAAAAGAACAAAAAAGTTTAGAAGATATAGTTGAGGTTGCTAAAAAATATTTAAATACGCTAGATTCAATTGAAGAAAATAAAACTTTATTGCAAGACCCTGATTTAGGTGATTTAGCTAAAGAAGAATTAAAAGAATTAGAAGAATTAAAACCTAAATTAGAAGAAGAAATAAAAATACTTTTATTACCAAAAGACCCAAATGATGATAAGAATATTTTCTTAGAAATTAGAGCTGGAACTGGTGGAGATGAAGCTGCTTTATTTGTCGGAGATTTATTTAAAGCTTATGCAAGATATGCTGAAGATAAAAATTATAAAATAGAAGTAGTTAGTCAAAGTGAAGGCAGTGCAGGTGGATTTAAGGAGATTATTTTATTAATTAAAGGTGATAAAGCTTATTCAAGATTAAAATACGAAGGTGGCACACACAGAGTTCAAAGAGTTCCTGCTACAGAATCTCAAGGCAGAGTTCATACAAGTGCTATAACCGTTGCAGTTATGCCTGAAGTAGAAGATAGTGATATTGAAATAAATCCAAATGATTTAAAAATTGATGTAATGAGAAGTAGTGGTCATGGTGGTCAGAGTGTAAATACTACTGATTCTGCAGTTAGAATTACACATATTCCAACAGGTTTAGTTGTTGTTAATCAAGATGGTAAAAGTCAGCATAAAAATAAAGAAAGTGCTTTAAAAGTTTTAAAAGCAAGGCTTTATGAAATGCAAGAGCAAGAAAGATTAGCAAAAGAGCGAGAGAGTAGAAAATCTCAAGTTGGAAGTGGAGATAGAAGTGAAAGAATTAGAACTTATAATTATCCACAAAATAGAATAAGTGATCACAGAATAAATCTTACTTTACACAGATTAGACATAATTATGCAAGATGGTTTATTAGATGAAATCATTGAACCACTAATAGCTCACTATCAATCAGAGGCTTTAAACGAAGCTAATTTATGAAAAAAATAATTTTAAGCATACTTGTTGTTGTATTAACAACTAGTGTGTTTTTGTATGATAATTATCAACAAGAACAAAGAAACATAATCAAGCAAAAACAAGAAATAGATTATCTAGTAAAATTACTTGAAAAATTATATATAGCAGCTAAGGTGGAATGTTCAAGTTATACTGAATGTTTTATAGAAAATGGAGTTTTTAAATATTTTAAATTCTCTAATATTTATATTAAAAACAGAGTTGCATTTTATAATTTTTTACAATTACTTGAAAAGGATTTTAAAGATTTAAAATACTCTTTTATAGAAAAGAATAATTTAGAATATTATTTTGATAAAAATAAATATTATTTTGATGATACTAGCTTGTTTAATATGAGTTCAGAATTTGAATTTAATGTTGATAATCTGAAGTTTAATGACAATGTAAAAGATGATTTAGCATTTTTATCTTGGTATTTAAATAAAACTGCTTATAAATCTGTTCTTGATATGTTAAATGATATTAGTATAGATTTTAGAGTAAAATATAGCGTTGTAAATAACACAATTGATTATTCTAAAATAGCGACTAATTTACAAATCAATCTTTCAAATACAAGTAAAATTAGTTTTAAAATAAGAAATAAAAAAATTGAGTTTAAGATTGAAAATTTTGATTTAATTAAAATTATTTTTATAGAATTTAAAGAAATCATAAAACCATTTTTAAAAAATAATGAAAATATTATATTTTTTGAAAGTTTATTTACTCATTATGATGAAATAATTAACCCTAAAATTAAATCAGTAACTTTTTTGATTGATAATATTTACAATACTAAAAATGTCCTATTTTCTAGCACTTACAAACTTGAATCAAATTAACATTTATTTATAAGCTTTGAGTAAAATTGAAACACAAATTCTATAAAAAAGGAAAAAATTATGGCAAAAGTTATGAAAACAATGGATGGTAACGAAGCCGCTGCATATGCTGCCTATGCGTTCACAGAAGTCGCAGGAATTTATCCTATTACTCCAAGTTCACCTATGGCTGATTATACAGATATTTGGGCTTCTCAAGGAAAGAAAAATATTTTTGGAATGCCTGTAAAAATTGTTGAAATGCAAAGTGAAGCAGGTGCTGCTGGTAGCGTTCATGGTTCGTTACAAGCTGGTGCATTAACTACAACTTATACAGCTTCTCAAGGTTTATTACTTAAGATCCCAAATATGTATAAAATCGCAGGTCAAATGCTTCCTGGTGTTATACATGTTGCTGCTCGTGCAATTGCTGCTCAAGCTTTATCAATTTTTGGTGATCATCAAGATATTTACGCAGCTCGTCAAACAGGTTTTGCAATGCTATGTTCAAATAGCGTTCAACAAGCTATGGATTTAGCTGGTGTTGCTCATCTTAGTGCTATTAAAGGAAGAGTTCCATTTATGCATTTCTTTGATGGATTTAGAACATCTCATGAAATTCAAAAAATTGAAGTAATGGACTATGAAGTATTTAAAAGATTAATTGATATGGATGCAGTTCAAGCATTCCGTGATACCTGTTTAAATCCTGAACATCCAAAAACTCGTGGAACTGCACAAAACGATGATATATATTTTCAAACTCGTGAGTTAGCTAATAAATTTTATGATGCTTTACCTGATGTAGTAGCTGATTATATGAAAGAGATTTCAAAAGTTACAGGTAGAACTTATAAACCATTTGTATATTATGGTGCTGCTGATGCTACTCGTGTAATTGTTGCTATGGGTAGTGTAAATGAAGCTTTAACTGAAGTGGTTGATTATCTAAACAAAAAAGGCGAAAAAGTTGGTGTTATGATGGTTCATTTATATAGACCATTTAGCTTAAAATATTTCTTTGAAGAAATGCCAAAATCAGTTAAAAAGATTGCAGTTTTAGACAGAACAAAAGAACCAGGTAGTATAGGCGAGCCTTTATATCTTGATATAAAAGCTGCATATTATGATAAAGAAAATGCACCTTTAATTGTAGGTGGTAGATATGGTCTTAGTTCAAAAGATGTTGACCCTGCACAATTACTTGCGGTATATGAGAATTTAAATCAAGAAAAACCAAAAAATAATTTTACAATTGGAATTAATGATGATGTAACTCATCTTTCATTACCACTAGGCAAAAAGATTTCATTAGGAGATGAAAGCACAACTGAATGTTTATTCTACGGACTTGGTGCTGATGGAACGGTAGGTGCAAATAAAAACTCAATTAAAATTATTGGAGATAAAACTGATTTATATGCACAAGCATATTTTGCTTATGATAGTAAAAAATCAGGTGGATATACAAGAAGTCATTTAAGATTTTCTAAAAAGCCAATAACTTCAACTTATTTAGTAAGTACCCCACATTTTATTGCTTGTAGTGTTGCTGCATATTTAGACATTTATGATGTTTTAGCAGGTATTAGAGAAAACGGAACTTTCTTATTAAACTCAATTTGGGACGAACAAACTACAATTGAAAAAATTCCTAATAAAGTTAAAAAAGTTCTAGCTGAAAAAAATGTGAATTTTTATATCATAAATGCTACAAAACTTGCTCGTGATATAGGACTAGGTAATAGAACAAATACAATTATGCAAAGTGCATTCTTTAAATTAGCAAAAATTATTGATTATGAAGATGCTCAAAAATATATGAAAGAATTTGCATATAAAAGCTATGTTAAAAAGGGCGAAGCAGTAGTTGAGATGAACTATAAAGCTATTGATATTGGAGCACAAGGTTTAGTAAAAGTTACTGTTGATCCAGCTTGGGCTAATTTAGTAATAGATGAGAAAAAAGCTGATGATAAATACATAGGAACTGCTTTTGTTGAAAA
Organism: Campylobacter sp. RM12642; assembly: GCF_020137635.1. NCBI lineage: Bacteria > Pseudomonadati > Campylobacterota > Epsilonproteobacteria > Campylobacterales > Campylobacteraceae > Campylobacter > Campylobacter sp. RM12642. The sequence continues at coordinate 100,149 of NZ_JACGAT010000002.1, read as the reverse complement.
TATAGTTAAACCTATGAACGCTGCAAAAGGTGATGATTTACCAGTGTCAGCATTTATTGGATATGAAGATGGTAGTTTTGAGCATGGAACTACACAATATGAAAAGCGTGGTGTTGGTGTTATGGTTCCTAAATGGATTGAAGCAAATTGTATTCAATGTAACCAATGTGCATCAGTTTGCCCACATGCAGTAATACGCCCATTCTTAATTAATGATGAAGAAATGGCAAATGCTCCAGCAGGCGTGAAAGAGCATTCAATCGATGCTAAAGGTGTAAAAGGCGAAAGTCTTAAATTTAAAATTCAAGTTTCAACATTAGATTGTACAGGTTGCGAGTTATGTGTAACTGAATGTCCAAGTAAAGAAAAATCACTTGTTATGGTTCCACTTGAAGAAGAGCTAGAAAAAGGCGAACAAGATAATGCTGATTACTTATTCCATAAAGTTACTTATAAAGATAATTTTATAGCAAAAGATACTACAAAAGGTGCTCAATTTGCACAACCATTATTTGAATTCCACGGAGCATGTCCAGGTTGTGGTGAAACTCCATATATTACATTAGTTACTAGAATGTTTGGTGAGAGAATGATGATTGCTAACGCAACAGGTTGTAGCTCAATTTATGGTGGTTCAGCACCTTCTACTCCATATCGCAAAAATGATAAAGGTTTTGGACCTGCTTGGGGCAACTCATTATTTGAAGACAATGCTGAGTTTGGTATGGGTATGAGAGTTGCTACCGAGACAATTCGCCATAGAATTGAAGATATTATGATTAATACAAAAGATAAAGCTCCAAATGCAATTGCAGCTCTTTATGGCGAATGGTTGGCTAATAAGAAAAATGCTGATATAACAGCAGATGTTAGAGATAGACTAATTCCATTATTAGAACAACACGCAGAGCTTGAAGGTGCTAAAGAAATTTTAGGTCTAAAAAGCTATGTAGCTAAAAAATCTCAATGGATTTTTGGTGGTGATGGCTGGGCTTATGATATTGGTTATGGTGGGCTTGACCATGTTTTAGCTAGTGGAGAAGATGTGAATGTATTAGTAATGGATACTGAAGTTTATTCAAATACAGGCGGACAAGCTTCAAAATCAACTAGAACAGGTGCAGTAGCACAATTTGCTGCAAGTGGTAAGCCAAGTCAGAAAAAAGACTTAGGACAAATTGCTATGACTTATGGAAATATTTTCGTAGCTCAAGTAAATTCAAATGCAAATTATGCTCATTTTATTAAAGCACTAATCGCAGCAGAAGCTTACGATGGACCAAGCTTAATCATTTGTTATAGCCCTTGTATAGCTCACGGAATTAAAGGTGGAATGGGTGCTAGTGGTGATCACGCAGAAATCGCAACTAAGTGTGGTTATTGGCCAATTTACACATTTGATCCAAGATTAGAAGCAGAGGGTAAAAATCCATTAAAAATTGCTTCAAAAGAACCTGATTGGAATTTATATGAAGAGTTCTTAATGGCAGAAGTTCGTTATAACTCACTAAAAAAAGGAAATCCAAAAGAAGCAGCAGAACTATATGCTCGCAACAAAGCAGATGCGCAAAGACGCTATAGACAATTAAAGCGTTTAGCAGCAGCTGATTATAGCGTTTCTGAATAATTTCAAGCCCTTTTTAGGGCTTGATTATTTTATTACTCAAATAGAATTTAAAACATTAATATAATTTTTTAATAACTAGTGAATTATTAATCATATTAATCTTTTTATGAAGAAATAAGAAACATTATTGACACTTATAAAAGCATTAAAACACTTTCATAGTTTTATACTCAAAAATTAAAATTATTTTTTAAGAATATATAAAAATATCATCTAATTATTATAAATTAAAGTAATTACTTAAATGGTGTTAATTTGCCTATTTAAAGCTTAATAGTATATATTCAAAATTAGCGTAAATAAAGGCAAATTAAATATTTAAAATATTAGTAAATTTATACTATAGATTTATAAGCAATGTGAAAAATTATTAATTATTAAAATATTAAAAAAGAAACTTTTTATAAGTTTATTACTAATAAATATTGATGATATTTTATTTTTTATATTAATTTTATTACAAATTCTCTAATTCAAAATACCATAAAATCGTGATTTTTTATATATTATAATTTTTATCTTATGAGATTATAAAAAAAATAATATTTGACTTATAATGTAATTTAGAATAATATTTTGCTATTAATTTTTTATTTTAAGAAAAAAATAAAGATTAATACCAAAATTCTTATTTAAAGGAGTTTTATATGAATGAAGAAAAATTCAATAGGCGAGATTTCATAAAATCAGCTACTATTGGTGTTGGTGCAGTAGCAGCTAGCACAAGCCCTGTATCAATTATGGCAAGTGAGCTTAAAAAAAGTGGTAAAAATACCTCACTACCAAGCGTAGATGTTTTAGTTATCGGCTCTGGTGGTGCTGGTCTTAGAGCTGCTGTTGCGGTTAGAAAAAATCACCCAAATTTAAATGTTGTAGTAGTTAATAAAGGTATGCCATCACGAAATGCAACCTGTATGGCTGAAGGTGGGATTAATGGTGTGATTGATTTTGAAAATGGTGACTCAAACAAATTACACGCATATGATACTGTTAAAGGTAGTGATTTTTTAGGCGATCAAGATGTAATTATTAAATTTGCACAAAAGGCTACCGAAGCAATTCACGAACTTGATTATGCAGGAATGCCTTTTAATAGACAAAAAGATAAAACGGTTGCAAGGCGTTTTGCTGGTGGTGCAAAATATGAACGCTGTAATTATGCAGCCGATAAAACAGGCTCTATTATGATGCACACCTGTCTTGATGAAGCCATTACAAATGGTGTTAATTTCTTGCTTGACCATTACTTACTTGATATTGCGATTGATAATAATGAGTGCGAAGGTGTAGTTCTTTTAAATATGCAAACAGGAGATGTAGTGCCTGTATTAGCAAAATCAGTAGTTCTAGCAACAGGTGGTTATACTCGTGTGTTCTATAACCGCACTTCAACCCCATTTAATGCTAGTGGAGATGGAATTGCTGCAGCACTTAGAGCTGGACTTGCGTTTAAAGACCCTGAAATGCTTCAATTTCACCCAACAGGAGTTAGAAATGGTGGTGCATTAATTACTGAAGCGGCAAGAGGTCTTGGTGGAAAATTAATTAATAATAAAGGCGAACGCTTTATGAGTAAATACTCAAATCGCCTTGAGCTTGCTCCAAGAGATATTGTTTCTCGTTCAATTGAAAGTGAAATTCGTTTAGGTAATGGATTTGGAGAAGGAATGGGTTCTTATGTTCTTTTAGATGTTACACATTTAGGTGAAGAACAAATTATGAATGAATTACCACAAATTCGTCATATTGGACTTTTATTTGAAGGTATAGATTTAGTAAAAGAACCAATTAAAATTCGTCCAACAGCACACTATTCAATGGGTGGTATAGAAATTGCAAAATTTGATGATATGAGTACTCATTTAGCAGGACTTTTTGCTGCAGGTGAGACAAGTTGTGCTTCAATTCACGGAGCAAATCGTCTAGGTGGAAATAGCTTAGCTGATGCGGCAGTTACAGGTAAACTTGCAGGTGAGGGTGCAGGTGAGTATGCAAGTAAAAGACAAAATTATGGCTCTGGCAAACACGCTGAAGAATTAGCTCAAAAATGGAGAATTAAGCTAAAAGATATAACAAGTGGCAATTCAAAACCTAACGAGCTTTATGATTTAAGAGAAGAATTTGGACAATACAACTGGGATAATATGGGAATTTATAGAACAGGAGAAAAGCTTGAAAAACATATAAAAATCCTAGATGAGATTTGGGCTAAATATAATAATCTTAAAATCTCAAATCCAAATATGTTCTATAACACCGCTTTAATTGAGTATTTAGAATTTGGAAATCTCATTCTTTTAGCAAGATGTGCTTGTCTTGGTGCATTAAACAGAAAAGAAAGCCGTGGGGCTCATACTAGAGAAGATTATCCAACAAGAGATGATGAGAATTTCTTAAAACATAGCCTTGTTACTTTAAAAGATGACAAATTAAGCCTTAGTTATAAAGATGTAGTTATTACAGAATTTAAACCTGAAGAAAGGAAATACTAATGAAAATTTTAATTGACCGCTTTAATGGAGTTGATAAATTTGTTCAAGCATATGATTTAAGTATAGATGAAGTAAAGGGAAAAACGCTTTTAGCCTTATTACAACATATAAAACGCACTCAAGATATTTCACTAAATTTTACTTCGGCTTGTCGTATGGCGATTTGTGGTGCTTGTGGTGTGCGTGTGAATGGGCATTCATACCTTGCTTGTGATACTAAAATGGATGATTTATTAAAAGAATATGACAATCCTGAAAGCTTAAAAATCTCTCCTTTGGCAAATTTTAAAGTTCTTTCGGATTTAGTTGTAGATTGGGAGCCAAGCATTGAGAATTTAAGAAAAATAAAACCAACTATAACACCAAAAGAAGCATTTTCTGATAAAAAAGGTTGCGTGCAAACTCAAGCTGAAGTTGATGCTATTAAAAAACAATGGGATTGTATTTTATGTGGTTGTTGTGCTAGTGAATGTAATAAACTTGAAGCTGATTCAAGTGATTATATGGAACCATTTGTATTTACTCACGCATTTCGTGCTGCTTATGATTCACGCTCAAAAGATGCTTTAAAACACTTAAAACCATCTATTGCAAATGGTCTTTGGATGTGCGTTCATTGTCAAGAGTGTGCTGACCGCTGTCCTAAAGGAATTAGTGCTGCTGATGATATAGCAATGCTAAGAGTAATGGCTATGAAAAAAGGTTTAAAAGATGGCACAGGACCAGCTCACGCAGAAGCATTCTTAAAAGACTTAGAAGATACAGGTAGATTAAATGAGATTTATTTAGCACTTCGCTCTGAAGGTGTTTTAGCAAATACTACAAAAATAGATATTGCATACAATCTAATGAAAGCAGGTAAGATGAATCCATTACATATTTTTGGTGATGAAGAAATTGAAGGTCATGAAGATTTAGTAAAAATGATTGAAGCAGCTAGAGCTGCTAATAAGGAGTAAGTTATGCAACAAAAAGATTTCGCTTTTTTCCCTGGCTGTGTTTTAAGTCAAGCAGCTAAAGAATCAAAAATGTCATTAGAAGCAATAGCTCCAATACTAGGTATAACTTTACACGAGATTAAGGGTTGGAGTTGCTGTGGTGCATCTCAAGCACAAGATGTAGACCCAATAGCAGCACTTGTAGCAAATGCTAGAAATATAGCATTAGCTGAGAATATGAATATGCCAATGCTAACAACCTGTAGCACTTGTATGTTAACTTTAACTCGTGCAAAAACTGCTTTAGATAAAGGTGCAAAAGACCGCATAAATGAATATTTAGCAAAAGGTAATATGAAATATCAAGGAAATAATGAAATAACAAGCCTTTTATGGATTTTGTATGAGAATTTAGATACCTTAAAATCAAAAGTTGTTAAGCCACTTTCAAATCTAAAAGTAGCTTTATTTTATGGTTGTCATAGTATTCGCCCTGAAAAATCATATAACGCAAAAGAAAGTTCAACTAATCCAAAAAGCTTTGAAGCTGTAGTTAGTGCGCTTGGTGCGACAATAGTTCCATTTGAAAAACGCTTAGATTGCTGTGGTTTTCACGCTAGTTATCCAGCAGTAAAATCGGTGCAAAAAATGTCATCTCAAATTGTTGGTAGTGCTGATAAAAATGGTGCTGATTGCGTTGTTACACCTTGTCCGCTTTGCCAAATGCAGCTTGATATTTACCAAGAACGCTATCAAGATGCAATGGGTTCTGAAATTAGAAAGCCAATAATTCATCTTTCTCAATTAGTAGGATTAGCACTTGGTCTTAGCAACGAGCAATTAGGACTTGATTTAAATATAATTGATGCTACAAAATTAGCATAATTTTAGGGGCTAAGCCCCTAATTCTTTTGCCATTTTTATAAACTCAAGCTCTAAATGTGAGAGTTTTTTATCTTTTTTATAAGCTATAACTAATGTTTTAATTAAATTATTATCCTTTATATTGAATAATTTTATTTTATCTTTTTTATCATCTTTTATTAATTCGCTAATAGTAAAAGTAGCACCAACACCACTTGCTACTATTGAATTTGCAATATCAAAAGTCTCAGTTTCGCATAAAATTTTAGGAATAAATTCATTGTTTTTAAACATTAAATCAATATCTAATCTACTTCTTTGAGAAGATTTTGGCAGAATAAATTTCTCATTTTTTAGTTCTTTGATTGATATTTCTGGCAATTCTTTATTTTTATATTTTAAAGATAATTCGTGTAAAGATGGTAGTGCTAGAAAAACATTGCTGCTTTTTATTATTTCATATTTTAAATATTTTATATCAAGTGGTAACACTAGCATTCCAAGGTCAATTTCATCATCATAAATCATTTGTTTGATTTTAAGCGTTGAAAAGATTTGAGAAATTTTAATATCAGCATCACTAAAACGCTTGCAAAATTGTGGCAAGAGATTTGGAATCATATTATAGCCATTTTGTAAGAATGCTATACGAATTTTGCCAGTTTTGGCATTGTTTAGTGCTGAAATTTCAGTATCAAGCTCTGCTATCATATCTTTTATTAGATTTGCTTTTTTTAAATATATTTCTCCTGCTTCGGTTAAAGATATTGGATTTGTGCTTCTATTAAAAAGCGTGGTTTTTAGCTCATTTTCTAATGCAAAAATACTTTGAGATAATGATGGTTGCGGTATTTTAAGCTCATTTGCAGCCTTTGTAAAGCTTTGCAATTTTGCTACTTTTAAAAATAGTTGCATATGTCTAAAATTCATCTTTTATCCTAATTTAAATTCTTTATTTTTCATATAAATATTTTATATGTTATTTGGTAATAAAATAAAAAATAGCTTTATAAAATTTTTTACTTTTAAAATTTAAATAGATAATATTTATTATAAGATTTTAAAACAAGGTAAAAATGATTATTCTAGCGTGGGTAATACCTGAATATAAGTAAAATAGCAAAAATAATATGCTAAATAATATTGACATTACAACAAATTCTGCTTTAGATTAATATATCTTGTAAGAATATTGTAAAGCAAATTGAAGCTGTATTTTATGGTTTTCATATTATACAAATTTATATAATTTTTAAAGATGAATTATTTAGTAAAGCAATGATTTTAAATTCTTATTTTGTAAAAATCAAAATAAGAATTTAAACAAGCATTATAAACCTAATTGAATTTCTTTAGAATATAAATATCCTAAATGATTGGTGTTATTTAAGGTTATTATTTTTGCTAAATCATTAGATATTTCAAGGACATTAATACAGGTATTATCTTGAGTAATGTTCCAAAATGAGCTAAGTGGTGCATTTAATAAATGAGAAATGATTACCTTATTTACTGCATCGTGAGCGAAAACTGCAATTGTTTTTCCATCGTATTTTGTAATATAATCGTTTATTGCAAGTTTTACTCTATTTAAAATATCTTCTAAGCTTTCTCCATTAGGCATTTTTACTAAATGTGGGGTTTGCTTCCATTTTTTTAATAAATCTTGTTCTATTTCACTTGATAATCTACCTTCCCAAGTTCCGTGATTTATCTCTAATAATCTTTCATCTTTTAAAACTTCTTTATTGTGAAATTTAGCACTTTCACAAGCTGTTTCATAAGCTCTTTTTAAAGGACTTGCTATAAAAAAATCAATTTGTATATTTTTTAAAGCAAGGGCTAATTTCTTAGCTTGTTCCTTGCCTAAATCACTTAAATCAGTATCAATTTGACCTTGATATCTACCTTCTTTATTCCAATTAGTTTGCCCGTGTCTAAGTAATATTAGATTAATCATCGCAAATCTCACTGCAATCAATTATCTTAACTCCATGAACTCCAGCTAATTCACAAAGTTTTTTATAATCTGTTTTTAATGGTTTTTTATTAATGCTAATTGCCATTATGTTTTCACCACTTGTATTTGTTTTGCTAACTTGCATACTTAAAATATTTATTCCTGCTTCGCCTAAAATAGTTCCAATTTGTCCTATCATACCAGGCACATTATCGTGTGGCACTAATAATAATACTCCACTTGGTTCAAATTTAATATCATATTCATCAATACCACTAACATAAGCACTCTTATCGCTCATTAAAGCTCCTCTTATTTCGTGCTCACCTAATTCGCTTACTATTTTTACTTTTATTTGATTATTTACTTCATCACTTTTTTGCTCAATTAAGCTTATTCCTCTATTTTGAGCTAGAATTGGTGCATTAACCATATTTACTTTTTCTTGCAATATAGAATTTAATAATCCACATAACATTACTTGGCTTAAAGCTCTAGTATCAAGCTCTTTAAAGGCATTTGAATATTCAATGAAAACTTGTTTAATTGCTGAATTGCTAACTTCACATGCAATAAATCCTAATGCTTTTACTAGATTAAAATAAGGCTTAATTTTATTTAGCATTTCAGGGCTAACTGGCACAGCATTTAAAGCACTAGCAACCATTTGACCATTTAACGCTTCTTTAATAGCAATTGCCACATCAACTGCAACTCCTTCTTGAGCTTCTATTGTAGATGCACCTAAATGCGGTGTTAAAACCACATTTTTTAAAGTTGTAATCTCGTGGTTTCCTAATGGCTCATTAGCAAAAACATCAAGAGCAGCTCCTGCAATATCTCCATTTTTTAAAGCATTTGTTAAATCATCAAGATTAATACATTCACCCCTTGCTGCATTTATAATTCTTACACCTTTTTTCATTTTAGCTATGCTATTTTTATTTATCATTTCTTTTGTTTCATCTGTTAATGGAAGGTGTAGTGTAATAAAATCAGCTTCAGCATAAACTTCATCTAATTCACATTTTTTAACTTGTAAATGAATAGCTCTTTCGTTGCTAAGATATGGATCATATGCAATTACTTTCATACCAAATGCTTGTGCTCTACTAGCAACACCAGCACCAATTCTGCCTAAACCTAAAACCCCTAAAGTTTTATCTTTTAATTCAAGTCCTAAAAAGCTTTTTCTATCCCATATACCATTTACAACGCTAGCATGTGCGTTAGGTATCATTCTAGCAAGGCTTAACATTAGTGCAAAAGTATGTTCTGTAGCTGCGTTTGTATTACCATTTGGTGCATTTACTACTATTATTCCTTTTTTTGTAGCTGCTTTTATATCTATATTATCTACACCAACTCCAGCTCTACCAATTACTTTTAATCTATGAGCGTGTTCTAATACTTTTTCTGTAATTTTTGTAGCGCTTCTTAAAATAACTGCATCATAATCACCAATTATTTTTAGCAATTCTTCTTCGCTAATTTTAGGATATTCACTTACTTTACAATCTTTTTCTAAAATTTTAGTAGCTAAATCGCTAACTCCATCTAAAACCAAAATCTTGTTCATCTACTCTCCTTTAAATAAAAGCTTTATTCTAGCAATTATTTTAAAGGATTGATTAATTAATTTGTTTTAAGTCGGTATTTTTAATATCTTAATTCAAATTCTTTAGAATTTCTTGAGTATAAATAGCATCATCAACACTTGCTAAAAGCCCTAAATCATTTGTCTTGATATAATTAATAAACTCATCTTGCTCTTTTGCTAAGCTTGAACGAGCTTGAAGTGTTATTGTAGTTTCATCTTTAATTAATTTTGAGTTTAAAAAGTCTAATTCATAGCTTGATACATTTGTATTTATAAAGGCTTTTCTAATCTTGCTATTAAATTCCCAAGAAGCTAAAATATCAAGATTATTAGAATTTAGTTTAATTTGCGTGCAAGGATTATTTGTGCGATTTATTTTAAAACTAGCCTTTATCCCAAAGAAATTTGCTAAATCCAAATCATGCACACAAAGGTCTAAATCAACCCCAACATCACTAATTCTAGCTGGTTTTTTAGACGCTCTTATAAAACTTGCATACTTTATTTCTTCGTTTTTGATATGTTTTAAAAACTCAAGACTTACAGGGTTAAATCTCTCGCAAAAGCCAACTGCTACATTTACTCCGCTATTTTTAATAGCTAAAGCTTCATCAAGGCTAAATGATAATGGTTTTTCTATTAGAATAAAATTGATTTTATCTTTAATCTTAGAAAATACTTCATAATGATATTTAGTCGGAACAACTATTATCGCTCCATCAATATCATTTTTTAATAATTCATCTAAATTAGAAAAATACTTATTATCATCAATCCAATCAGGCTTAATTAAATCAAAGCAATATAAATTTATATCCTTTTTACAAAGTTCGGTGTAGTGGTTTTTACCCATTACACCAAGACCTATTAATGCTATATTCATTAAAAGCCTTCTTTATCTAAAGTATTATTTAATTCATTTAAAAGTGCGATTTTTTCCCACTGAGTATTCATATCAATTTCATTGCCTTCTTCTGTAGAGCTAAAACCACATTGAGTGCTAAACTCAATTTGTTTTATATCTAAGAAATTAGCTGCTTCTTTTGCTCTTTTAATTAGAGTTTGAATACTTGGATTTTCCTTAGTTTTAGTAGTCAAAAGCCCAATTACTACTATTTGATTTTTAATATATTTTAATGGTTCAAAATCTCCTGACCTATCATCATCAAATTCTAAAAAGAATTTATTTATATTAAGATTTGCAAATAATTCGCTAGCAACCTTGCTATATCCACCACTAGCACTAAAATGGCTTCTATAATTACCCCTGCATATATGTATTGCACTTGTGATTGTTTTTGGCATAGTTGCTAGGCTTTTGTTTAAATACTCTACATATTCTTTAGTGCAATCATCGGCGTTATAGTTATTTTTGATTAGATTTGCTCTAAAATCTTCATCACAAAACGAGCCAAAGCTAACATCATCAAGTTGTAAATAAACTCCGCCTAATTTTTCAAATTCTAAATAAAAATCAGCATAGGCTTTTAAAATATCTTCTTTTAATTTTGCATAATCTTTTCCGTAGTATTCAAATTCTACATTAAATCCACCACGGATAAATAACATATATAAAAGCATTGATGGGCTAGGAATTGTTAATTTTAAGCGATTTGTATCAATGCCTAATTCTTTTGAAATCTTTACTAAACTTGCAAAATCTTTTAAGAAAGGATGGTCTTTACATTCTATTTTATTAGTTATTTTAATACCTTCAGCTCTTGTTTCTATACCTTTAAAAACATAGCCTTTTTCTTTAATAATTTTGCTAATTCCACTAAATCCCCAATAAAAATCTAAATGCCACCAAGAGCGTCTAAATTCTCCATCACTTAGATAATAAACATTGTTTTTATCACACTCAATGAGTAGTTCTTTTATGCACTCATCTTCAATAGCTCTTAATTCGTCTTTACTGATTTTTGCGTTTGCATAATCACTTCTTGCAGCTTTTAATTTAGCTGGTCTTAAGAACGAACCTACTTGATCTAATCTTCTCATTTATTCTCCTTTATTAAAAATTTCAATGATTTTTTCTTGGTCTAGTGTATCTAAAAATGCAGAAAATGGCAAAGATAAAATCTCGTTTGTTACATTTTCGCATACTTCAAAATCGCTTGCTTTATAATCTAAATATTTAAAGCAAGGTTGCGAATATAGTGCTATTGGATAATGAATTGCGGTTGGGATATTGTTTTCACTTAGTTTTTTTACTACTAAATCTCTATTTTTAACCCTTACGCTATATTGAGCCCAAACACTCTTATATCCTGATTTTACCTTAGGTGTAATGCAGTTTTTAAGGTTTTTTGTATAAATGTTAGCAATTTCGTTTCTTTTAGCAATTTCTTCATCAAAATATTTTAATTTTACATTTAAAACTGCAGCTTGTATGCTATCAAGTCTTGCATTTAAGCCTATTATTTCGTGTTTATATCTCATTTCGCTTCCGTGATTTATAAGTAATTTTACTTTTTTTGCTAATTCATCGCTATTTGTAAAGATAGCCCCACCATCTCCATAACACCCAAGCGGTTTTGAAGGGAAAAAACTTGTCGTGCTAATATCAGCAATATTACAAGAGATATTGCCTAAATCATCTTTTGCACCAAAGCTTTGAGCTGCATCTTCAATCAAGTATAAATTATGTTTTTTACATATATTTTTTATGGAATTTAAATCAGGCATTTGACCAAAAATTGAAACTGCCAAAATAGCCTTAGTCTTAGGTGTAATTAGGCTTTCAATTTTGCTTATATCAAGGTTATAATCTACTTCGCTTATATCAACAAAAACAGGTTTAGCTTTAATTAAAGCTATCATTTCAGAACTTGCAATGAAAGTAAAAGGAGTTGTAATTATCTCATCACCTTCTTTAATCCCTAAAGCTTTTAATGCTACATATAAAGCCGTAGTTCCGTTTGAGCAAGAATATGCGTATTTTGCTTTTGTATAATTTGCTAGATTACTTTCAAGCAAAGCAACTTCATTACCACCTATAAAACTTGTATTATTTAATATATTTTGAATTCTTTCATCTATTTCGTTTTTATATTTTAAATATTGAGATTTTAAATCACAGAATGCTAACATTGATTATCCTTAAAAAATAAAAGGCTAATTGTATTTGCTTTCATTTAATACATAATTATTTAAGGCTTTATTGTAATCTTTATAATAAGCTTTTTTAAAATATAAATTTATAAAAATTATTTAAAATGATATTGAATGTGATAAAATAGGATATTTAAAAGCTTTTATTTATAAACAAGTAGCAAATACTCAAAAACTATAGCTAGTAATAAATCTATTTATTAATAAAATATTTGAATTATTAAATAATCTTATTTTATAGTATTTTATTATTATTGGAATTTAGGTGCTAGAGTTTTAAAAGTTAGTCTATATAAAAGGATAAAAATGAATGAATTAGAAAAGGTGCAAATTAGTTTGCCAATAATTTTAGATTTTGTATTCTATAGCGTATTAATGCTAGGAATTGGGTTTTATTTTTGGAAGAAAAATAAAACTTCAGAAGATTATTTTATAGGCGATAAAGGTATGGGTCCTATAGTATCAGCACTTAGTGCTGGAGCGTCTGATATGAGTGGTTGGCTTCTTATGGGATTACCAGGGGCTGTTTTATTATATGGCTTAGGTAAAACTTATATAGCAATAGGGCTTAGTATTGGTGCTTTAATTAATTGGATGTTTGTTGCTAAAAGGCTTAGAATTTATACTGATGTTAGAAAAGATTGTATAACGATTCCTGATTATTTTGAGACTAGATTTAGCGATGATAGTCATACCTTAAGAATAATTTGCGCTATTGTGATTTTAATATTTTTTACCATTTATATATCTAGTGGTTTAGTAGCTGGTGGAAAGCTTTTTGAAGAATTATTTTCAGTTAAATATGAACAAGCAGTAATTACAGGAACTATATTAATAGTTGTTTATACTTTCGTTGGCGGATATAAAGCAGTTTGTTGGACTGATTTGATACAAGGCTTATTGATGATGGGAGCTTTAATTATTGTTCCATTGGTTATGATTAATGAAATAGGCGGATTTAGCGAAGCTATTAATATAATAATTAAGCTTGGAGAAGAAAGTCAAAAAGATTATATTTCTATGAGTAAAAATCTAACTTTAGTAGGGATAATTAGTTCTTTAGCTTGGGGACTTGGGTATTTTGGTCAGCCACACATAATAGTAAGGTTTATATCTATAAAAAGCACAAAAGACATTCCAATTGCTACTTTTGTAGGTATTTCTTGGATGGTAATTAGCTTAATTGGAGCTATTTTAATAGGATTTATTGGTATAGCTTATTTATATAAGTTTAATATAGACTTATTAGATAAGGATAGAATTTTTATAGTAACTAGCCAATTATTATTTAATCCTTGGATTTCTGGAATTTTATTAAGTGCGATTTTAGCAGCGATTATGAGCACAGCTAGTTCGCAATTATTAGTATCTAGCTCAACTTTAGCAGAAGATTTTTATAGAAAAATTTTTAATAAAGGAGCTCCTGCTAAGATAGTAATGAGAGTTTCAAGACTTAGTGTTTTGGTTGTTGCTATTGTTGCTTTTATAATTTCTGCTGATAAAAATACTAGCATTATTGATATTGTTGGATATGCTTGGGCTGGTTTTGGTGCTTCTTTTGGTAGTGTGATAATTTTTTCTTTATTTTGGAAAAATATGAGTAGATTAGGTGCGATTTTAGGTATGAGTTTTGGTGCTTTAGGAGTGATTTTGTGGGAGCATATTGATTATTTTAATATTGCAAAAGAAGGTATATTTGAACTTTATTCAATAATACCAGGATTTTTACTAGCTTCAGTATTTATAATAATAGGCTCAATAATACAGCCAGTAAGACAAGGAACAAAAAAAGCTTATGATGATATGCTAACTAAATTAAAGCTCTAAAAATTAGAGCTTTATTATCTTTAGTTTAAAACCTTTTTGATATGATTTAAAAAATTTTCAAGGATATAAAAATGGATATAAGAAAAGAATTTTTAGAGTTTTTTGCTAGTAAAGGTCATGAAATTACCCCATCAAGCCCACTTGTGCCTGATGATGCGACTTTGCTTTTTGCAAATGCAGGAATGGTTCCTTTTAAGAGTATTTTTACAGGTGAAGTGCCAAGCCCAAATCCACCTAGAAAAACAAGCTGTCAAACTTGTATTCGTGCAGGTGGAAAGCACAATGACTTAGATAATGTTGGTTATACTGCAAGACATCATACATTTTTTGAAATGTTAGGAAATTTCTCTTTTGGTGATTATTTTAAAGAACAAGCTATAGCGTATGCTTGGGAATTTGTAACTGAGGTTATAAAATTACCTAAAGATAGGCTTTATGTAACCGTTCATGAAAACGATGATGAAGCTTATAATATGTGGCAAAAACACATTGCAAAAGAACGCATTTATAAATTTGGAGATAAAGATAATTTCTGGCAAATGGGTGATACTGGTCCATGTGGTCCTTGTAGTGAGATTTTTTACGACCAAGGTGAAGAAAATTTTAAAAGCGATGAAGATTATATGGGTGGAGATGGAGATAGATTCCTTGAGATTTGGAATTTAGTTTTTATGCAGTTTGAAAAACACCCTGATGGAACTATGACAAAACTACCAAAACCTAGCATTGATACAGGTATGGGACTTGAGCGTGTAAGTGCTATTAAAGAAGGAAAATTTAGCAATTTTGATAGCTCATTATTTATGCCAATAATTGAAAAAATCGCAAGTTTAGCAAACCTAAAATATGAATATAAAAGTGGAGCTAGTTTTAGAGTAATTGCTGATCATATTCGTTCAGCTACATTTTTACTAGCTCAAGGCGTAACATTTGATAAAGAAGGTAGGGGATATGTCTTACGCCGTATCGTAAGAAGAGCTTTAAGACACGGATATTTACTAGGATTTAAAAGTGCATTTATGTATAAATTAGTAGATATTGTTTGTGAATTAATGGGAGAGCATTATACATATTTAAATGAGAAAAAATCTTTTGTAAAAGAGCAATTATTAAGCGAAGAAGAGAGATTTTTAAATACTATTGAAAATGGAATGAGTATTTTTAATGAAGAGCTTAAAAATACTAAAAATGTTTTTAGTGGAGAAGTTGCGTTTAAATTATATGATACTTATGGCTTTCCACTTGATTTAACTCTTGATATGTTAAGAGAAAAAAATCTTAAAATTGATGAAGACAAATTCAATGAACTAATGGCTAAGCAAAGAGAATTAGCTAAAGCAAATTGGAAAGGTAGTGGGGATAAAGCAACTCACGGAGATTTTAAAGAATTATTAGATAAATTTGGTGTAAATGAGTTCGTTGGATATGAAAATACTGAAATTAAAGCAAAATTATTAGCTGTTTTAGATGAAGAATTTAAAATTGGAATTAAAAACAAAAAAGCTTGGCTAATGTTTGATAAAACTCCACTTTATGCAACAAGTGGTGGGCAAAATTACGATTTAGGTAGTATTTATAAAAATGATAAATTAGTTGCAAATGTGCTTGAAGTTGAGAAATTTTTTGATATTAATTTAGCTTTAGTTGAAATTGTAGGTGATTTTAATGTAAATGATGAATTATTAATCAAAATTGATACCGAAAGAAGAGCAGAAATCGCAAGACATCATAGTGCTACTCACTTGCTTCATTATGCACTAAGAAAGGTTTTAGGAGAAAATGCAACTCAAGCAGGTTCATTTGTAGATTTTAATAGAATTAGATTTGATTTTAATTTTACCCGTGCATTAAACGAAGATGAGCTAAAGCAAATTAGTGATATTGTAAATGATATGATTTATAAAGCTACAAATTCAATTATTCAAATAACTGATATTGAAAGTGCAAAAAAATGCGGTGCAATGGCGCTTTTTGATACAAAATATGGCGATAAAGTAAGGGTATTGACTTTAGGAGATAGTATTGAGCTTTGTGGTGGAACTCATGTTAGCAATACTTCAGTAATTGGCGATTTTATAATATTAAAAGAAAGCGGAGTAAGTGCTGGTGTTAGAAGAATTGAAGCAATAGCAAGTAAGGCTGCTAAAGAATACTCAAGGAATTTGATTGCGGAATTTGAAAATATCAAAAAAAGTCTAAAAACAAATGATATTTTAAAGAGTTTTGAGAATTTAAAAAATGAAATAAAAGAACTAAAAGACGCTTTAAAAAATGGTACTAATAATTTAAATAGTGAGATTATTAACGGCATTAATGTTTGCGTTAGTGAATATAACGGGCTTGATATTAAAGCTGGTATAGATGAGTTTAAAAATAAATTTGATAAAGCTGTTATTGTTTTAATCGCTTGCAAAGATGATAAAGTAAACATTGCGGTTGGCTCAAAAAATACTAGCGTTAAAGCAGGAAATTTAGCTAAGATTGTAGCTCAATTTTTAGGCGGAAATGGCGGTGGTAGAGATGATTTTGCTACTGCAGGTGCAAAAGATATTAGCAAAATTAACGAAGCTTTAGCTTTAGCAAAAGATGAAATCAAGAAGGTAATATGCTAGGGCTTGATAGCTTAGTTTTACCTTATATACATTTATTAGCCGGTATTTGCTTTATTGGTCTTCATTTAGGCATTAGAGCAAATGCTGGTTTTTATTTATGTGAAGATGAAGAGAATTTACAAAAAGCACTAAGGATATTAAAAAAGCAGCTTTATGCGTTTTTTGTTTTAATGGCTGTTATGGCTTTTAGTGCTATATATGTAATGATTAATAATAGTTCTGACCCATTGTTTAATACTTTAGCATCTACACAATGGTCGCTTTATGCTTTTGCTACTTTAAATTTATTATATATTTATTATCAATTTATTTTATGTGAGAAAGAAAAAGAAAATAAATTATTGGTTTGTAATGAAAAAATAGCTTTAATTGTTTATTATTTTATCCCATTAAATATTTTGATTTCTTGTATTGGTGTGCTATTTGCTTTACTCATTAGCACTATGATTTAAGGAGATTTTTTGAAATACATTATTTATTTTATAGCTGTTTGTGGAATTTTAGGCTGTGTTGTTTTAGGATATTTTTTAAATGTTGTTGAAAATAAAGATATTGATTATAAGGAATTTGATTTAGACCTTACAACTCAATTTTATGATAGAAATGGCACTTTACTTGCAAATGTTTTTAACGAAAATAGAGCTTATGCTAGATTTGAAGAAATTCCACCAAGACTAATTGAAGCATTAATTGCCATTGAAGATACGAGTTTTTTTGAACACGAAGGAATTAATATTGATGCTATTTTTAGAGCAATTATTAAAGATATTCAAAAAGGTCGCTTAGCAGAAGGTGCTTCAACTCTTACTCAACAACTTGTGAAAAATCATTATTTAACAAGTGAAAAAAGTATTAAAAGAAAAATAAATGAAGCAATAATTAGTTATGAAATTGAAAAAAATCTAACAAAAGAACAAATATTAGAAAGATATTTAAACTTTATATTTTTAGGGCATGGATATTATGGGATTAAAACAGCTGCTGCTGGGTATTTTCATAAGGAATTAAACGAACTTAGCCTTAAAGAAATGGCTATGCTAGTTGGCTTACCAAAAGCTCCTAGCACATATGATCCTACAAAAAGAATTGATTTATCGCTTTCAAGAGCTAATGCGGTTTTAAAAAGAATGTATGATTTAGGCTGGATTAGTGAAGCTGAATATAAACAAAATGTAGCTTTAAAACCGATTGTTTATGATGAGAGTTTAACCCAAAATAAAGCTCCTTATGTAATAGATGAAGCTATTAGACAATTACAAGCTATGGGAATTGAAGACATTAAAACAGGTGGTTATAGAGTTGAACTTAGTGTTGATTTGAATACTCAAAAAATAGCTGAAGAAGCTATTAAGTTTGGATATGATGAACTTATCAAAAGAGATAAAGATATAGATTTAAATCAAATCAATGGAGCTATGATAGTTACAGAGCCTAGTAGCGGGGATATTTTAGCTTTAGTTGGCGGGGTTGATTATTATAAAAGTAATTTTAATCGTGCTACTATGAGTAATCGCCAAGTGGGTTCAAGCTTTAAGCCATTTGTATATCTTACAGCTTTAAATCTTGGCTATTCACCTGCTAGCGAGATTGCTGATATTGCAAGAGTATTTGAAACTCGTGATGCACAGGGTAAGAAAATGATTTGGAAGCCTAAAAATTATGGAAAAGATTTTAATGGTTTAATCACTCTTAAAGAAGCACTTACAAAAAGTAGAAACCTAGCTACAATTAACTTATTACTTGATACTAGCCTTAGTTTTGTTCATCAAACAATTACTAAATTTGGTTTTACAAATGTTCCACAAGATTTATCAATAGGATTAGGTTCTTTTGGGGTTAGTCCTTATAATTACGCTGAACTTTATAGCATTATTTCAAATTATGGAACAAAACAACCTATTAGATTGATTACAAAAGTTACTGATAAATTTGGTAATGAAATTGAGTTAAAAACCAAAGAAGCAGAAGAATTTGTAAAACCTGAACAAGCTTATTTAATGATTGATATGATGAAAAATGTTGTCGCAGCCGGAACTGGTGGTGCAGCAAGAATTGCAGGACTTGAAGTAGCTGGAAAAACAGGGACATCAAATAAAAGTATAGATGCTTGGTTTGTAGGTTTTACGCCTAGTATTCAAGTAATAACTTGGTATGGTAATGATAATAATAAGCCTATGAAATATTATGAAGGTGGTGCTAGAACGGCTGCTCCTGTATTTAGATATTTTATGCAAAAATATTTAGCAGAAAATCCAAATATTAAAAGAACTTTTGATATACCAAAAGGCGTTGAAAAAAGAGTAATTGATGGTAAAACTTGGTTTTATACAGACAAATCACCTTTACCAAAAGCAAGTAGAAATGATATATTAAAACAACAAGAAGAAGATGGATTAATGTTTTAGGTAAGTTATTATGAAAATATATAATAAAATTTTAAGAAGTTGTATTAAAAGAAAGTATGAGATTTTATCTTTATTTAATAATGATATTAAAACTATAAATCCTTATGCTTTTATAAGGGTTTATAATGAAATAGAAACAATAGAGGCAACACTAAAAACAATAGTGGGGGGGGGTATTACAAGAGGAGTTCTAGGCTATCACTTAGATGAATTTGGTAAAGATGATGGAACTAGTGAAGTAATTAAACAATTTTGTAAAAATAATCCAAATTTTATAGCATTTGAATATCCATATAAGGTTATACCTCCAAGTAAGACAATGTATTTAAATGATATTAAAGAAGAGTATAGATTGGATACTTATTATAATTTTGTTCTTGATAAAATTCCACTTAATAATTGGTTAATTAAAATTGATTGTGACCATATTTATAATGAAATTGCATTAAAAAAGGTATTAATGCAACCAAAAAGCATTATTGATAGTATTTATTTGCCTGCTCTTAATATGCATTATAGTGATGGTAAATTATATTTTTTAAAGAATTTTTATAAAATAGGAGATGACCATTGGTTATTGTTAAGAAATAAAGATACTAATTTTTGCATTGATAAAGATATGGGTTGTGAATTTTTAAATTATAACTTTTTTAATTTTATTAAAGCAGAAAATATAATAAGTCTTCATTTTCCGTTAATGAAAAAATCTCGTATTCATTTAGCTACTAAAGATAATTTAATTCCTTATGATGAATTTGATTTTTCACAATTAAAAATGACAGAGATTGATAAAGAATTTATTTTAAACAAAGAAAAAATTTTAAGTTATTTTAATTCCTAAGTATTTTAAATTCTAATTCAATTTAAAATCTAGTATTAATTATATATTACTATCAAATATATAGCTATATTTTATAAAGTTGAAATATTAAATTATTCACTTATTTTAAACTTTTATAATTTTTAAGAAAATATATCAAAATAGTAGCAAAACTAGGGATTAAAAATGCAAAATTTAAAAAAGTTAAAAAACTAATATAATCAATTCCGTATCCATATTTTATAAATTTTATATCAGGCGGGAATATAAATGCTATAAAAATTAAAAAACAAATAGTTATAAGCCTAAAAATTAAAGATTTTTTATTTAATTTTATATTAAGATTTGTAGAATTTGTATTAAAAATCATAATAATAACATATAAAATAAATATTAATATTATATAAAATACCCCAAAAAATACAAGTAAAACAAATAAAGGTATCAAAAATAAATCAGCACAAAATAACCAAGATTTATAAGAATTTGCCTTATAAATAAGACTTAAAAATAATATGCTAAAAAATGGTAGTATCAATATATCTATAAAATATGCTTGAAAAGTAAAAATACTTTTAATTACTCCCATTTTAAACATTAAAAAACCAAAAAACATATAAGAGCTTAAAATTAAAAGTAAAATGCCCCAAAATTTAAAAAAATCTGCTGTGCTTAAACTTGCTTTATAATTTAATAAAAATATATTTAAAAGAGTTTTTAAAAATATATTTTTAAACATTTTTATCCTTTAGATTTGATATTTGTTATTAAATTGATATATAAAATATATGTTAATATGATATTAATTTACAAAATATCTTTAATAATTGAGCTAATTTCTATAAAGCCATCAACTTCTCTTAAAAACAAATATTCATTTGAAGGTTGTTTTAGTGCTAAATAATTTTTACCTAAAATTTCATTACAATATAAATAACTAGCAAAACTCCCACTCCCACAAGCACTCTCATAAAATAAAGTCTTAATATCTCTTACCCAGACAATAGGCTCAAGACAATCACCTTGTAAATACATAAAACCACTTGCTTTTTTGTCTAAAAAATCATTATCTTTTAAATATGAATATGCAAATTCTTTTAAATTAATTTTAGATAAATCTAATTTTTTCGTATAAATAATATGAAAAATATCTCCTAAATCTACATAATATATATCATCATCAAGCTTATTTAATTTATATTCATTTTTAAATCTTAAATAATAAAAATTATCATCTTTATATAGTTTTTTAATATTATTATCTTTTATAAAATCACTGCTACTAATACCGCATAAATAATCTTTATCATTTAGTTTAATTTTTGTAGTTTTTAAATTATTAGTATCTAAAAAATACTTTCCAGCACATCTTAAAGCATTAAAACAAATCTCTCCACCTGCCATTTTTAATTCATAATCTTGTATAAAGCCAACTTGTTCAACATCTTTATGCTTAGCTAAAATCTCATTATTTATACTTTTAAAATCTAAATTATTAATTCCAACAACCAAAGCCGTAGTATTTCCCGCTGGATAATATAAATTATATTTATACATTTTTTACTCCTTTAATTTTCTTTATCTTAAACAAGCTTAGTTAAAATGGCGTAAGAGTATGGTGGATAATCGCTTTTAATTAAGAGGAAAGTCCGGGCTGCAATAAGATGAGGTTCCATCTAACAGATGGCTAGAGCAATCTAAGGGAAAGTGTAACAGAAAATAAACTTCCTAATTTTAGGTAAAGGTGAAACGGCGGGGTAAGAGCCCACCAGTGATTATGCGAGTAAAAGCAATTCAGCTTATAAACCCAACCTGCAGCAAGAAGGGGTGGTTTTTATCTTATATTTTAAACCCTTCGCTAGAGTGCTATTGTGAAATAGTAAGTAGATAAATGATTATCCAAGACAAAACCCGGCTTATAGCCATACTCTTTTAAGGATTAGGATGCAAATTAGAGTTTATTATGAAGATACTGATTGTATGGGGATTGTCTATCATACAAATTATTTAAAATATTGTGAAAGAGCTAGGAGCGAATGGTTTTTTGCTAATGAAGGAAAAGATTTATTAAAAGAAAATCCTTTTGCATTAAGAGAAATTAAGGCTATTTATAAAGCACCTGCTAAATTAGGAGATATTTTAGAAGTTAAAAATATTCTTGTAGGATTTGATAAATATTGTTTAGAATTAAAGCAAATAATTTATAAAGATGATAAAGCTATTTTTGAAGCTTTTATAAAATTAGTTCATATAAAAGATGGCAAACTATCCCCAATTAGCGAAGAATTAAAAGAATATTTGAGTAAATAATTTATATAAATTCTTTAAAATTTTCGTGATTAGCTAGTATTAGTCTTTTATCATTTAAAGCTAGAAGTTTTTTGCTAAAGCCGTTTTTGCTAAAAAGTATAAAATAATCAGGTTCAAAATCCAAATATCTAGCTTTTTGAATGAGTTTTGAATACGAGCTAATACACATTTTTTTGCCATTAAATTTCACTTCGCCTAATAAAGATATTTCGTAATTGTCATAAAAAATATCACATTCATAATCTTTGCCCCAAATACTCTTAATGCCTTTTATATTAAATCTCTTCTCGCACCACTCACAAGCGATTTGCTCGTAAATAAACGACTGATATTCATAAAATTTTTCATTAATTAATTTTAAGGCTAATTCTTTATCTTTTAAAATTATTTTCTCCATTGCTTTTAAAAAATAAAAATAAAATCTAGTGTAATTAGAATTAAAAATAACTTTATTTTGTGGATAAAATCTCTTAAAACTCAATAAATCATTATTTAATTCAAGTCTTAAAAAACCACGATTAATCAAGGAATGAAAGCTTTTTCTAGCTTTAAATCTTGAGCCGTATTTGTTGATAGAAAACTCCAAGCGAGATTTTCTAGCGTAGTGAATTAGTGCCTTGCATTCGCTTTCATTTATTTCAAATTCGTAAGGATTATATGTATTTACTAGCTCGTTTATATAATAATTAATATCATTTAAACTAGGTTTAAAACTCTTATCTCCAAACACAGAATAAAAGTCTAACGCTTCGTCTAAATAAAAATGCGGATATCTTTTAATAAAGTCTAAAAATTCTATAACTACCCCTTAATTTTTTTGTGCTAATTTTACTTTAATTATTTTTACAAAGGGCAAAAATGCAAATTAGTGAGCTAAAAAGCGACATAATTTTAGATGAAAATACAAAATATTTTGATTACACAGCAAGTGCTTTGGCACTAAAATCAATTGAATTAAAAATGCAAAATATTTTAAAAACATATGCCAACACTCATTCAGATAGTGCAAAAAATTCAAAAATAACAAGTAAATACTATAAAGACGCAAAAAGCTATATCAAAAAAAGCTTAGGATTAAATTCTAATTATAGCTTGATTGCTTGTGGGAGTGGCTCAACTGCGGCTATTAAAAAATTTCAAGAATTATTAGGAATATATGTTCCACCGCTTATTAAACAGCGTTATTTTAATGATATTGCTAAAAATACTTTGCCTTTAGTAATTGTTAGTGCGATTGAACACCATTCAAATGAGCTTAGTTTTAAAGAAGGTTTATGCGAGTGCATTAGACTAAATCATAGGGATTTTAATAGTGATTTATACGAGCTTGAAAGAATTTGCAAAAAGAACGCTAATAGAAAAATAATAATGAGTTTTAATGCCGTTAGCAATATCACAGGAGTTAGAGCAAACCTTGCAAAAATCAGCGAAATTGCGAAAAAATATAAAGCGATTTTAGCAATTGATGCAAGTTCGGCTATACCTTATGAAAATATTGAAATTCCGTTTGATGCTTTATTTTTTTCAGGACATAAAATGTTAGGCGGAGTTGGCACGAGTGGATTTTTAGCTATTAAAAATGAGCTTATTGGCAAAATTCCTACATTTGCAGCTGGTGGGACGGTTGGCTATGTTAGTAGGAGTAATTATGAGTTTTTAGACGATGCTGAAAGCCTTGAAGAGGGTGGAACTCCTGCGATTTTACAAGTTATTAAAAGTGAATTAGCTTTTAGGATTAGAGATGAAATAGGGCTTGGGGTGATTAAAGAAAAGGAAAATATCTTAAAAGAATATTTTTTAAACGCTATTAAAAAAGTGCAATTTAAATACAAAATCACACTATACGCTGCAAATATTAAGGATAGATTGCCTATATTTTCACTAAATTCTACAGGCGTTAGCCCTTATGATTTAGCTAGGGTTTTAAGCGATGATTATGGGATAGAAACTCGTGCTGGGTGTGCTTGTGCTGGTCCTTATGCACATGATTTATTAAATTATGTGGATAATCAAAATTTCAATGCTAAGCCTGGATTTTTAAGAATAAGTTTGCATTATACTCACGAATTAAGCGATATTGATTATTTGATTAACTCACTTTGCAAAAGCATAGAAAAGCTAAATAAGAATTTAAAATAAGGAATATTTATTAGCAAAGTAATTATGAATTTAAAAGGACTTGGTGCTTTAAGTATTCCAAGAGTGTTTTTTAATATGCAATTAATTTCAAAATTAAATGCTTTAAAAAAGTTAAAAAATGATGAGATTTTACATATAAAAAATAGATTGAATTATTACAATAAAATTAATGATTTTTTTGAGTTAAAAAAGATAGAAAATGTAGAGCATTCTAAATTAGGCGAAAACTTATTAAAAAACACTTCATATTCTTTTGATTTTTACAAGGTTAGCAAATATTTTCATAAAGATTTAAAGATAAATAAATTCTTTTATGATTGTTCTAGCGAGTTTTTAAATACTATAACAAAATCAAGACCAATTTATAGTAAAAATGTGATTTTAAAGCTTGATATCAGAAGGCATTTTTGTTTTTTAAATGATAAAAATGATTTTAAAGATAAAGTGGATTTGGCTGTTTTTATGGGTGCTTGTGTTCAACAAAATAGAATAGATTTTATTAATAAATTTAAAGATTGTAAAAGACTAAATCTAGGTAATGTAAATAAGAAAAATAGGTCAGGTTATTTAAGCAAGGAAGAGCAGCTTAAATATAAATTTATAATCTCTCTTGAAGGTTGGGATGTTGCTACAAATCTTAAATGGATAATGAGTTCAAATTCTATCGCAATTACTCCAAGATTAAAATATGAAACTTGGTTTATGGAAGGAAAATTAATTCCTAACGAGCATTTTTTATTAATTAAAGATGATTTTAGTGACATTTTAGATGTAATGGATAATGCTTTAACTAATGATAAATTAGTAAAAAAAATTATTAAAAATCAAAATGAATATATACAACAATTTTTAAATCCTAATATAGAAGAGTTGCTTGGTATTTTGGTTTTAGCGAAGTATTTTTATTATTCAAATCAAATTAAATTAGATAATTTTGTAATTGAATTATTTGATGGAATTTAAAATATATAAATTTTATTTTAAACTTTATTAATATTTAATATGAATTAAAGTAAAAATAATTTAATATTTATTAAATATTTTTAAAGGAGAGTTTATGAGAAAGATTGTATTTTTAGGTGCTGGGTATGCAAATTTAAGCCTAATTAAAAAGATTAAAAAGAAAAATCTAAGAAAAGCAGAATTTATACTAATAAACAATAATTCTTATCATTATAAAACGACAGAACTACACAAAATAGCAGCAAGAGAAAGCGAAAAAGACATAGTGATAAATCTAAAAAGCATACTGCCTAAAGATATAACCTTAATTTGTGATAATGTAAAAAGTATTGAAAATGGCAAGGTTATTTGTGAGAATGCAAATTATGATTATGATGAGCTTTATGTTGGACTTGGTGCGAGTGTAAATACTTTTGGCATTGCTGGACTTGATGAATGCTTAAATATTATAAATTATAAAAACGCTTTAAAAACTGCTGAAACACTTTATAAAAATCTTGAGCTTTATGAGAATAAAAATGTAATTATTTGTGGTGCGGGGCTTAGCGGAGTAGAGCTTTGTGGCTCAATTGCTACAACTTGCAAAAATCTAGGAATTAGTATTAATTTATATTTGGTTGAAGCAATGGATGAGATTTTGCCTGTTTATACTAAAGATTTAGCTAAAAAAGCTAGAAATTATTTAGAAAATCTAGGCGTAAAAGTTCTAAGCTCTCATAAAATAATCAAAAAAGTTGATGATAAATTATTCTTAAACGATGAAAATAATTATATAAAAGCAAAAACTATAATTTTTACAGCTGGAGTTAAGGGTAGCGAAGTGATTGCAAATAGTGGCTTTAATCACAAAAATAATAGAGTTTTAGTAAATGAATATTTAATGGCACCTAATTTTGATAATTGTTATGTTTTAGGAGATTTAGCGATTGTTTCAAATTTCGCACCTACTGCACAAATTGCTTGTAAGCAAGGAAAATACCTAGCAAAAAGACTAAATGCAAGACTTGAAGGAATTGAGTTTAACGAACCTTTTAAATACAATGATAAAGGTAGCATTTGTTCGGTTGGAAAAGACTATGCAATAGGCGTTATTTTAGGTAAAACTTATAGTGGTTTTATGGCAAAAAGTCTTAAAAAATTAACCGAAATAGAATGGAGTGAAACTCTAAAGTAAAATATTAAAAGAATTTTAAGAATTTGAAATTCTCATTTCAAATTCTTAAATCTCAAAATCTCTTTTATACTATTTATTACATAATTTATCTCATCGTTATTGATTACATAAGGTGGCATAAAATAAATCGTATTGCCAAGTGGTCTTAAAAGCAACCCATATTCAAGTGCTTTTAGATACACTTCAAGCCCAAATCTAGGATTAAAATGCTCTATATCAAATGCAAATACCATTCCTTGATGCCTAACATTTCGCACACTTTTAAATTCAGCAAATCCTTGCCAAAGTGAGTTTATATACTCGCTTTTAATTTTATTTTGATTTATAACATTATTTTTATTAAATATATCCAAAGTTGCATTCGCAGCAGCACAAGCAAGTGCATTTCCTGTATAGCTATGTGAATGCAAAAATGCCTTGTATTCGCTATATGGAGCATAAAATTCATTATAAATTTCATCATTTGTAATTACTACACTAATTGGTAAATACCCACCGCTAAGCCCTTTGCTAAGGCATAAAAAATCAGGCACAATTTCACACTGCTCTAAAGCAAACATAGTCCCGCTTCTTCCAAATCCAACGGCAATTTCATCAAAAATTATATCAATATCATAAGATTTTGCTAACCAACAAGCCTTTTTGATAAACTTAGCTGAATACATATTCATTGAACCTGCACACTGAATTAAAGGCTCAAGGATAAAGGCATTTATGTTTTTATGCTCTTTTTCAAGTAATTTTTCAAGCTCTTTTAATTCATTTTCATAATCTAGTCCACTTGGTGCAGGGGTGTTTAAGCATTCAAGCAAAAGTGGTTTATAAGTCTTTTTATAAAGTTCAACATCGCTTACGCTTAGTGCAGCTATCGTTTCTCCGTGGTAAGAATTATTAAGTGATAAAAATTTGTTTTTTAATTTTCCTTGCAAAAGATTTTTATGAAAACTCATCTTAAGTGCTACTTCAACAGCACTTGAGCCATTATCAGCATAAAAGCATTTATTAAGCTTAGTTGGTAGTAAATCAGTAAGTCTTTTTGATAATCTTATAATGCTTTCGTGAGAAAATCCAGCCATTATGATATGCTCTAAGGTGTTTAATTGCTCGTAAATTTTGCTATTTATATAATCATTGCTATGTCCGAAAAGATTTACCCACCAAGAGCTAACGCAATCAATATATGATTTATCATTAAAATCATATAAATACACACCTTTTGCCCTTTTTATAGGGATTAATGGCACAAATTCGTGCTCTTTCATTTGTGTGCAAGGGTGCCAAATATGTGCTAAATCAAGTTTTACTAATTCTTCTTGCATTTATAACTCCTTTATAAATTTTAATTAAAATTATTATAAAGGATAAAAATGCAAAACTTATTAAATGAATTAAAAAAAGAAAATAATTTTAGAGAACTAAAAAGATTTAAAAATGATGGTAAATTTGTGATTTTTAATGATAAAAGACTGCTTAATTTTGCTAGTAATGATTATTTAGGAATTGCAAGTAGCGGTGAGCTTGAACGGGAGTTTTTAAAAAATCATTTTGCACTTAGCTCAAGTGCTAGTAGAAGTCTTGGTGGCGGTGGAGATGAATACTTTTTGTTTGAAGAATACTTATCGTCTTTATATAAAAATGAAGCGCTTTTATTTAGTAGCGGGTTTTTGCTAAATTATAGTTGTTTAAGTGCTTTAGCTACTTTAAAAAATACGCTTTTTTTAGCTGATAAAAAAGTTCATGCAAGTATTATTGATGGCATAAAGCATTCTAATTTTAAACGCTTTAAACACAATGATATAAATGATTTAGAAAAATTATTGCAAACGAATTTAAATTATGAAAAAATCATAATAATTTGCGAGAGTTTATATAGTATGGATGCAGATTTTGCACCACTTGATAAGCTTTTAGAACTTAAGAAAAAATATAAAAATATTATGCTTTATGTTGATGAAGCACATAGTGTTGGTTCACTCGGCATTAATGGGCTAGGACTTGGATACTTAAAAGACATTGATTTTTTAGTTCTTACATTTGGTAAAAGCATTGCTAGTATGGGTGCTGCGATGATTTGCTCAAAAGAAGCAAAAGATTTTTTTATAAACAAGGCTAGGGGGTTAATTTATTCAACCGCTTTACCACCTATTAATGTAGCTTATTCGCATTTTGTGTTTTCAAAATTGGCTAATTTTGATAAATTAAGAGAGCATTTACAAAATCTTAGCTCATATTTAAATGAATTGCTAAAAGATAAAATAAAGGGCGTTAGTTATATAAAAATGATAGTTTTAGGAGATAATGAAAAAGCTAATTTTTACTCGGCAAAACTTATGCAAAAAGGCTTTTATGCTCCAAGTATAAAAACTCCAACCGTGGCTATTAAAGATACAGGAATAAGACTATCAATAAATGCTAGTATGGATTTTAGCGATTTAGATAATTTTGCTAAGGCTTTTTATGAAATTTGAGTTTTTACATAAAAATAATTCTAGTGATTTGGTGTTATTTTTCGGTGGTTTTGGCTTTTTACCGAGTGCTTATAATTTAGCTTCTAGAAATGATGTTTTAATGGTTTATGATTATTTGGAATTTGATTTAGGATTTTTAGAGATTTGTAAAACTTATAAAAGCATTAAACTAATCGCTTTTTCAATGGGTGTTATGGTGTCTTGCAAGTGCGATTTAAGTTCGCTTAATATCGTGCAAAAAATAGCGATAAATGGCACTATAAAAGGTATTGATGATGAGTTTGGAATTAGCGAAAAGCTTTTTAAAATTACGGCTAAAAGATTTGATAAAGAAAGCTTTTTAAATAATTGTGGCGGGATAAATAAGGCATTTAATCAAAATCCTAAAGATGAGCTTTTAAGTATTATAGAAATTTCTAAAAAGCCTTGTATTTGGCAAGATTATGATTTGGCATACTCATCAAATGATGATAAAATTTTCCCACAAAATGCACTTTTAAAAAGCTTTAAAAATATTAATAAAATCAATGCTTCTCATTTTTGCTTTGATAAGTTTTTAAGCTGGGATGAAATATGAAAAGTTTTTTAAGAGCAAAAGATACTTATTTTAAAAATGCTATCGTGCAAAATGATATGAGAGAAGTTTTGCTTAGCGAAATAAATGGGCGTTTTTGTAGGGTGCTTGAGCTTGGCTCAAATAGGGGTGAGTTTAGCAAAATGTTGGCTAAAAAGATAGAATTTAGTGAGTTTTATTGCGTGGATATTAATGATTTTAGCTGTGATTATGGCAAGGAATTTATTTTCGTAAAGCACGATTTAAGAGATTTTGAAAACTCATTTTTAGCTAAAATGGATTTTGATTTAGTCATTTCAAATGCGTGTTTTCAGTGGCTTGATTTAGCAAAATTAATAAATGAAATTTCTAAATCAAATTCTAAGCTAATTTTTAGCACTTTTGGAGTGAATAATCTTTGGCAAATTAAAGAACATTTTGGCGTAGGGCTTGAGTATTTAAATATTGATGAAATAGAGCGGATTTTAAAGCCGTATTATAAAAATATAAAGATTTTTGAGAAAGATTATGAGCTAAATTTTAGCTCAAGTATTGAGCTTTTTAGGCATTTAAAACTTAGTGGAGTAAATGCCTTTAGTGGGGTATTTTTAGGTAAAAATGATTTAAAAATCTTTAATGATAAATATCACAATACCTTAAACTACCACGCCATTTTCGTTAGTGCTAGTAAATGATTTACTCAAGTTCTAAATTCATTTAGTTTTGAGTTTAATTTTTCTGTAATGTTACTAAGATGATTTGCTGCTCCTGCTATTTCTTCTACGCTTCTTGCGTTTTCGTGAGTTATTTGATTTATATTATCCATACCTAGCAATATATCATCCATTGCTTTGCTAGTATTTATGTAGTCATTTACCGTGTTATTAGATATTTCAATAACCATATTCATAGCATTATTCATATCTTTCATAATTTTTTGTGTATCTTCAGAAAGATGGGTTAAATCGCTAATTTGTTTAGCATTTATACTCATTTGTTCGCTTGCATCTTTAATACCTTGAACTATAACACTTATTGTTGCATTTATTTCACTAAGGCTTTTTTGAGTTCTTTCTGCTAAACTTCTTACTTCATCAGCTACTACGGCAAACCCACGCCCATGCTCACCTGCTCTTGCTGCTTCAATTGCAGCATTTAATGCAAGTAGATTAGTCTGGTCTGCTACATCATTAATTATTTCTAAAATAGATTTAACATTATCAGCATCGTGGCTAAGTTTGATAATTTTATCTGATACTTCTGATTCTAAATTTGCACTTTGAATAATTTTTGTATTTAATTCTGAAATAGATTTATTTACATTATTAATGTATATAATTGCATCAACTAATTTTTCTTTACCATTACTAGCAGCATTTACACCACTATCTAATGCTTGTTTTGTAGTATCGCCTTTATTTGCTATATTTTCAACAATATTAGCACTTTGCTCAACACTTTGACCTGTATTTAAAGAACTTTGAGAAAGTTCATTTGCTACACTAGCATTTTCGCTACTTATATTTTTAGCATCTACGATTAATAATCTAACTTTTTCTATAAAATCATTAATGGCTTTACTTGTTGCTGCTATTTCATCTTTACCATTTATAGGAAGTTTTTGAGTTAAATCTCCATCTCCACTACTTAATTCAGTAGCTCTACTTGTAAGATAATTAAGTGGTTTAGATATTTGAAATAATACAAAGAAAATTAATATAGCAAGTATTATTATCCCAATAATCACTGCGTATGTTATGAATTTAATTCCAAAACTACTGATTTTATCATTCATACCTTTATTGATTGTATTGATTTTTTGTATACTTTCACTTAAGCTTATGCTACAAGCATAGATAATTCCCATACCTGTATCTTTTTGAGCGTATATTAAAACTTCTTTTTCTTTATCTAAAGCTTTATCAAAAAAAGTTGTCCTAACAAAACCACCATCTTTATCTTGAGCAGCTTTAATAATATCTCTTATGTAATAATCTCCATTTTTTCCTTGAGCATCATAGTTGTTTTTGCCTATTCTATCTTGGATATAATGAACTAGATAATTCCCTTTTTCATCCATAGCAAAAAAATTCACTAATTTATTATGCAAATCCATATCTTTTAAATAAATCAGCGTATTTTGGTAAGCTTCGTTTTTACCCAAACCTTTTGAAATCGCTTCTGTATAAATATTATCAGTTATATGATTTATAGCATAAATAATACTTTTAGCAGTGTTTTGTGCATCATCTAAGACTAATTTTTCAATAGATACATCAGTATCATCGCTAATTGATTTCATCGCACTATTTGATAAATAAATCATACTAGAGCATAAAATCACTAAAGACACAGCAATTATAATTGCTAATTTTTGAGATATTTTCATTTTACTCTCCTAATAATTTTTATTACAATGAAAATATTATCAAAAAATTAATTTTTTATTCTTAAGACTTTATATATCTATATAATAGTAGTTAAATATGTGTCAATGGGGGGGGGGTATCTTAAATTGTAATATGTATGAATAATGTCATTTATTAAAATTTTAATAAATAAATAAATTTTTAATATTAAAAAGTAAGCAAAAAATGCTTACTTTATTTACTCAAGTTCTAAATTCATTTAGTTTTGAGTTTAATTTTTCTGTAATGTTACTAAGATGATTTGCTGCTCCTGCTATTTCTTCTACGCTTCTTGCGTTTTCGTGAGTTATTTTATTGATATTATTAACTCCTGATAATATATCATCCATAACCTTGCTAGTGATTATATAATCATCTACGGTTTGATTTGAAATTCCTATTACATTATTCATAGCTTCATTCATATCGTTCATAGTTTTTTGAGTATTATCAGCTAATTTTGTCAGTTCCCCAATGCTTTTTGCATTTAGGCTCATTTGACCACTTGCATCTTCTATACCTTGTGTTATAACACTTATTGTTGCGTTTATTTCTACTA
The DNA here is from genome assembly GCF_020137635.1 of Campylobacter sp. RM12642. Lineage (NCBI taxonomy): Bacteria > Pseudomonadati > Campylobacterota > Epsilonproteobacteria > Campylobacterales > Campylobacteraceae > Campylobacter > Campylobacter sp. RM12642. The sequence continues at coordinate 67,316 of NZ_JACGAT010000002.1, read as the reverse complement.
ATGAATGCTGGGTTCTTTCTGCTAATTTTCTTACTTCATCAGCTACTACGGCAAACCCACGCCCATGCTCTCCTGCTCTTGCTGCTTCAATTGCAGCATTAAGTGCAAGTAGATTGGTTTGGTCTGCTACATCATTTATCATTTCTAAAATAGATTTAACATTATCAGCATCTTGACTAAGTCTTACTATCTTATCTGATACTTCAGCTTCTAAATTCGCACTTTGCATAATTTTTGTATTTAATTCTGAAATAGATTTATTTACATCATTTATATATTTTAGAGCATTTACTAATTGATTTTTACCATCTTCTGCAGCTTTAACTCCGATTGCTAGAGTAGAGTTTGCACTATCTCCTTTATTAGCTACATCTCTTACTATCACAGAGCTTTGCTCAACACTTTGACCTGTATTTAAAGAACTTTGAGAAAGCTCATTTGCCACACTAGCATTTTCGCTACTTATATTTTTAGCATCTACGATTAATAATCTAACTTTTTCTATAAAATCATTAATGGCTTTACTTGTTGCTGCTATTTCATCTTTACCATTTATAGGTAGTTTTTGAGTTAAATCTCCATCTCCACTACTTAATTCAGTAGCTCTACTTGTAAGATAATTAAGTGGTTTAGAGATTTGAAATAATACAAAGAAAATTAATATAGCAAGTATTATTATCCCAATAATCACTGCGTATGTTATGAATTTGATTCCAAATTCATTTATGTGAGAGTTCATATCGTCGTTGATTTTTTGTATTTCTTTCATTCCTTCATCTAAATCCACGGTGCAAGCATAGATAATTCCCATACCTATATCTTTTTGAGCGTATATTAATACATTTCTTTCTTTGTTAATCATAGAATCAAAAAACTTAGTTTTAACATATCCACCATCTGGGTTTGCTGATGATTTGATTAAATCTTGAATAAAGTATTTTCCATAAATATCTTTGTCATTTATATGATTTTTACCAACTCTTGCTTGAACATAATGAACTAGGTAGGTTCCATCTTCATCCATTGCGAAAAAATTCACTAATTTATTATGTAAATCCATATTGCTTAAGTATTTTATGGTGTTATTGTATGATACTTCTTTACTAATGCCTTTACTTTTTAAATCTAAATATAACTGGTCTGTCATATGATTTACACTATATACAACGCTTTGAGCAGTTTTTAAAGCATCGTCTAAGACTAATTTTTCAATAGATACATCAGTATCATCACTAATTGATTTCATCGCACTATTTGATAAATAAATCATACTAGAGCATAAAATCACTAAAGACACAGCAATTATAATTGCTAATTTTTGAGATATTTTCATTCTCATTCTCCTATTGATAATAATTTCTAAATTAAGCTCCGTATATTAGCATAAAATTTACTTTTTATTCTTAAGCCTTTAAATATCTATCTAGCAATGCTTTAATATGTGTCAATGGGGGGGGGTATCTTAAGTTGTAACAAATAAAATAAATATTAATTTAATAGTATTTTGAATTTTTTAAAAAAAATATAAAAATTTTTATATAAATTATTTATGGAATTTGGATTTAAAATTCAAATTCCATAAAATTTTTAGCAACTCTTAGCTACTTCATAGCCACTTTTTAAGATAAGTTCTACATCTTTATGTTTTTCTTCGCCTTTTGTAGTCAGATAATCTCCTAGCACGATAGCATTTATCCCTGCTTCAAACATAGCTTTAAAATCATCTTTAAATGCAAATTCTCTACCACCTGCAGCCATTAGTCTTGTATTTGGTAGTTTTTCTTTTGCAAGTTTTATTATATTAATAGCTTCTTCTTTGGTGATTTCTTTAGCTTTTATTTTTAAAGCTTCATTTTTTATATAAAAATTAATTGGACTTGTGTGCGGCTTTAAAGTCGCAAGAGCGTCAAGTAATTCAGCTCTTTGTTCATCGCTTTCTCCTAAGCCAAAAATCCCACCACAGCAAATGCCAAGTCCAGCATTTATAGCGTTTTGATTAGTTTCATATCTTTCTTCATAAGTATGAGTTGTGCAGATATTTTTAAAATTGCTTTTGGCGGTTTCTAGGTTGTGATTATAACTATCTATTCCATGCTCTTTTAAAAATACTAAATCCTTATAACTAGCTCTTCCATTGCAGCCAATTAGGTGTAAATGTAAGCCACTTTCTTTAATAGCACTTGCTGCTCTTGCAATAAAATCTAGCTTTTTACTATCAATTCCACGACCAGAAGTAACAAGGCAAAATCCTAAAGCACCAGCTTCACTAGCTATTTTTGCTTCGTTTAAAATAGTATTAATATCCTTATAATCATATACATTAATATTTGTATTATAATGCTTACTTTGGGTGCAATACGCACAATCTTCGCTACAATTTCCACTTTTTACATTGCAAATTGAACATAAAAATATTTCTTTCATTTTATATCCTTTACTTGTTAAAATACAATTTATTCTAACTAAAAAGGATAAAAATGTATATATGTGGCATTCATACTGACGCTGGTAAAACTCATTTATGTGTTGCTTTGTGTAAAGCTTTTAATTATTCTTATTTTAAAATAGTTCAAGCAGGTTGTAATAAAGATAGCGATATTTTAAAGCGTTTTGTAAAGAATGTAAAAGTTCATAAAGAAGGGATATTTTTAAATACTCCTGCATCACCACACATAGCAAAAAAGGTTGATAATATTGAATATTCTATAAATGATTTAATCTTGCCTATTGATGATAAAATGATTATTGAATTAGCTGGGGGTCTTTTTTGTCCTATTGATGATAATTTAACTATGATTGATTTTATGAAAAAACATAAGCGTAAAGTGATTTTAGCTGCTAGGAATTATTTGGGTATGATAAATCATACGATTTTAAGCATAAAAGCATTGCAAGATAATGGTTTTGATATTGTTTGTGTTGTGATGATTGGTGAGATTGATACTAGACTTGATGAGTTTATTTATAATTATACGGGCGTAAATATAGCTCATTTAGAGTATTTTGATGAGTTTAACATAGATGAAAAGATACAAGAATTTAAAAATGAAATTGAAAAATATTTAAGGAGTTAGTTTTGGAAATAATTTATGTGATTTTGGCTATTTTGTTTTTAGTAATTATTATGGTTATTTTTACTTATAATTCTTTAATAGCAAGAAGAAATGATGTAAAAAATACTTATTCAAGTATTGATGTTGAGCTTCAGCAAAGATATGATTTAATACCTAATTTAATAGCTTCTATAAAAGCTTATTTTGAATACGAAAAAGATACTTTAGAAAATATTGTAAAACTTAGAGAAAATGCTATGTATTCAAATAATACTAAAGAAAAATTTGCTTTAAATAACGAACTAAGTAAAGCTTTAGGGAATTTAAATATAAAACTTGAAAATTACCCTGATTTAAAGGCAAACTCAAGTGTTAATAATCTTTTAAGTGCTTTAAAAGATTGTGAAGAGCAAATTAGTGCTGCTAGAAGAGCTTATAATTCAGCAGTTACAAGTTATAACAATTATTGCGAGAGTTTTCCAAATAATTTAATAGCTAATGCTTTTAATTTTATAAAAGCTGATTTTTATGAAGTAAAAGATGAAATTAAAAGCAATCCTAATGTAAAAGATTTATTTAAATGATTAAAACATTAAAACTTATTTTTATAGTTTTAGTTGTTTTTGCATTTTATAAATTATGTTTAGCAATAGATGATTATTATATTAGCAAGGATATGAATTTAATTCATTTTAGTCATTTTTTATATTTAATGGTATCTTTAATATTACTTGCTTTATTAATTTATACTCTTAATCTTTTTTTATATGTATTGCCGTTTTTTTATAAACATAATTTCGTTTTGATTGAAGATAAGGAAAAATATAAAGATACATTAATAGCTTCTGATAGGGCTTATATTTTTAATGCTTATAGAAAAAATGGTTTAGATATTTTGTTTTGTTCTTTTTTAAAAGTTGATAGTATAGGTATGTTTGATGTTAAGATTAAGTATTTAAGTATTGATTTTTTTGGAACTTATATAAGGGTTAAGAAGAAAATTCATAATAATTTTGGTATTTTTGCTAATAGGAGATTGCTATTTTTATATTTTAATAATGGAATTTTATTTAATCAAAAGATTAGTTATTTGAGTGATAATGTAGAATTTAATAAAAAATTTATTTTATATCCTAGCGATATGGTTAAGGATTTTAAATTTTTAAATCCTAAAAAATTAAGAAATATCGTAACAGCTGCAAAATATATAAATCATAGATTTAGTGTGATTTATGGTGATGAATATTTAGAAATTTATATTCATAATTTTTTATTTTCTTCTAATATTGAGAATGAATTTAAAAGTGTTTTAAGAATTATAAAAGAATTTAATGAGGCAAAATGATAGAGTTTTTAAAAGTTTTTAGAATAATTTGTATTGTGTGTTTGGCAATATATTTAATTTGGGGTATTGCTAGGCAATTTCAAAATATTTATATAATGTTTATTTTGATAGTATTTATTATAATTTCATCATTTTTTATTAGCTATATTCAGTATAAAAATATAATCAAACCATTTTTTATTAGCAATAATTTTAATGAAATATCAAATATAAGCGATATTAAAAAAGGCATAATAAATAGTGAAAGTTTAAATATAGAATTTGCTTATAATAAAGATGATTTAGATATTTTAAAGGTTAATATTAAAAACACTTACTACACACAAAAAGATAAAAAAAGAGAAAAAGATATTTTTAAAGGAATTTATATTCGTAAAAAAAATATAAAAATGAAAGATTTTATAATAGTTAGTAATAGCGATATTAAGGATATTTTAGGAGTTAAAGAGCCTTTAATTTTACTTGATAATGTAGATTTTAATAAATATTTTAAATTGTATTCTAATAATAATTTAGAAGTTTTTAAATTCTTAAATCCTAAGAAATTAGATATTATTAGTAATAATGCAAAACTTATTAATCACAAAATAAGTCTTTTTTATAAAGATAATTATTTGCATATTTATATTCATAATTTTTCTTTTAGTGAAAATATTGAAAAAGAATTTAAAAGCATAATAAATATTGTTAATGAGTTTTAAAAAATGTGAGAATTTGAAACACGAAATTAAAAGTATATGCTATTATAAGTTATAATTTTATTTTTGTTATATTTATAACATTAAAATTGTCAGAATTTTATATCAGGAGAGAAAATGAAAAGAGAAGAAATAAAAGAATTAATAGATATGTTTGCTCAAGCAAATATAGGCAAAATCAAAATCAAAGAAGGCGATTTTGAAATTAGCTTAGAAAAGCAAGGAACGGTTGTTGAATGCGCACCAATTCCTGCAGTAATGCCACAAAGTGCCCCAGCACCAATTAATGTAAATGTAGTAAATGAAGCACAACCTGCTAAAAACACTCATCCAGCAATTACAAGCCCAATGGTAGGAACATTTTATCAAGCACCAAGTCCAGGGGCAGCTAGTTTCGTAAAAGTTGGTCAAACAGTGAGAAAAGGCGATACAATTTGCATTATTGAAGCTATGAAAATTATGAATGAAATTGAAGCTGAATTTGATTGCAAAATCGTAAGCGCTTTAGTAGAAGATGGACAACCTGTGGAGTATGGAACAGAATTATTTGCAGTTGAAAAACTATAAGTAGGTTGCAATGAGAGAGATTAAAAAGATTTTAATTGCTAATCGTGGAGAAATAGCTCTAAGAGCTATTAGAACGATTAAAGAAATGGGTAAAGAAGCTATTTGTATATATTCTAGTGCTGATAAAGACGCTTTATATTTAAAATATTGTGATGCTAGTATTTGCGTTGGTGGTCCAAAATCAAGCGAGAGTTATTTAAATATCCCATCAATTATTAGTGCTGCTGAATTATGTGGTGCTGATGCGATTTTTCCTGGATATGGGTTTTTGAGTGAAAATCAAAATTTCGTAGAAATTTGTGAGCGTCATAATATTAAATTCATAGGTCCTAGCGTAGAAGCTATGAATACTATGAGTGATAAAAGTAAAGCTAAACAAGTTATGAAAAGAGCAGGTGTTCCAGTAATCCCAGGTAGTGATGGGGCTATTAGTGGAGTAGAAGTTGCAAAAGAATTAGCTGAAGAAATGGGCTATCCTGTTATTTTAAAAGCTGCTGCAGGTGGTGGTGGCCGTGGTATGCGTGTGGTTGAAAAGGCTGCTGATTTAGAAAAAGCATATTGGTCTGCTGAAAGCGAAGCTACAAGTGCATTTGGTGATGGTAGAATGTATATTGAAAAATACATTAAAAATCCACGCCATATTGAAGTGCAAATCATAGGAGATAGTTTTGGAAATGTTATTCATATAGGTGAGCGTGATTGCTCTATGCAAAGAAGACATCAAAAGCTAATAGAAGAAAGTCCAGCTAGAATTTTAGAGCCAGCTACTAGAGAAAAATTATTAGAAACTGCTATAAGAGCAGCTAAAGCTATTGGATATGAAGGTGCAGGGACATTTGAGTTTTTATTAGATGATTATCAAAACTTTTATTTTATTGAAATGAATACAAGATTACAGGTTGAGCATTGCGTAAGTGAAATGTGTAGTGGAGAAGACATTATTCGTCATATGATAAATGTAGCTGAAGGAAAAGCTCTACCTAAACAAGAAGAGATAAATTTTAAAGGTCATTCAATTGAGTGCAGAATTACTGCAGAAGACCCTAAAACATTTACACCTTGTCCTGGGACAATTAGTAGATATACAGCTCCTGCAGGTGCAAATGTGAGAATGGAAAGCCATGTTTATCAAGGATACAGCGTTCCTCCGTTTTATGATAGTATGATAGGTAAGCTTGTTGTGTGGGCTCCTACAAGAGAGATGGCAATTCATAAGATGAAATGTGCTTTACAAGAATTAATAGTAAGTGGTATTAAAACTACAAAAGATTTTCATATTTCTATGATGGAAAATCCTGATTTTATAAACAATAAATTTGATACAAACTATTTATCAAGAAGATAATTTCTAAATGAAATTCTTTAAGAATTTCATTTAGTCCTAAGTAATGCTATGAAAGAAATTAATTTTTATAAATTATCTTTAAATATTTATTTAGAAATGCTACTTCGTTTTAGCTCTATTGTCATAAATACTATTATGATTAGTAGATACAATGTGTTTTTAATAGGAGCTATGAGTAGTGCAAATCAGATTTTTATAATAGCTACAACTATATTTTCATTCCTTTCAATTGGTTCAAGTGTATTAATATCTCAAGCTTTAGGCGCTAATAACAAAAACTTAGCAATAAGGTCAGCTCATATTAGTATATCTTTTAATATGGTTTTAGGTATTTTGATATTTTTTATAATTAATTTTTTTGATGGCAATATGCTTAGGTTGTTAAATGTTCCTAATGATATATTTGATTATTCATTAATATATTTACAAACTATAGCTTATGTAATATTGTTAGATTGCTTAAATATAGCTTTATCATCTGTCATTAGAACTTATGCTAAGGCTAAGGAATTAATGATTGTATCGCTTATTATGAATGCAGTTAATATTGTTTTTAATGCTATATTTTTATATAAATATGATTTAGGCTTATTTGGAGTGGGAATTTCAAGTGTAATTTCTAGGATAGTAAGCCTTGCAATGCTAATTTATATATATTTTAAGATTGCAAAACTTAAGATTTATTTTGAGCTATTTTTTAAAATTAATAAAAAAATATTAAAAAATATTTTGACAATAGGTGGCTTTAGTGCAGGAGAAAATCTACTATGGTCAGCACAATATATGGTTATTTTTGCTTTTGTTGGATTATTAGGAAAAGATGCTTTAAGTATTCAAAGTATATTTTTTCAAATTTCAATGTTTATATTTACTACTAGCTCTGCATTAAGTGTGGCTAATGAGATAATCATCGGTAGGCTAGTTGGTGCAAAAGAATTTGAAAAAGCGTATAAACAAAGTTTTAAAGTATTAAAAATTGCAATAATTTGTAGTTTAGTATATGCTAGTTTTGTTTTTTTAATTCAAGATTATATATTTCAAGCACTTAGTTTAAGCAATGAATTAATAAATATTATAAAACCGCTTTTTATAATAAGTTTTTTCTTAGAAAGTTCAAGAGCTTTAAATATAGTAATGGTTAATTCTTTAAGGGCTAGTGGGGATGCTGCTTTTCCTTTTTATGCTGGAATTGTTTTTATGTGGGGAGTTAGCGTTCCTTTAGCTTATATTTTAGGGATACATTTACATTTTGCTATGGTTGGAATATGGAGTGCTTTTGTAGTTGATGAACTTTTAAGAGGACTTGCTAATACATATCGTTGGAAAAGTAAAAAATGGCAAAGCAAATCAGCTGTATAAATATCTTTTAAAAGATATTTATATTTTATGATTTAGTGTTGTTGTGCTTTTAAATTCTTGTTTGTATCCGTTAGTTTCTATGCTATCTTTTAACATTTCTTCAAGTAAAGAATCATAAAATTCTTTAACACTTAGCACATATTTTGCATATTCTTTGTTTTTTGCTAATAAGTAATTTAAATTAAATTTTAATTGTTGTAATAAATCGCTTGATTTTTCACTTAATAAATCTGATAAATTACCATTATTTTTAGTAGCTAATTCAAGTAAGGCATTATCTAAAGCTTGTTTTTCTTTTAAAAAAGCATTAAGTGCTTCTACTTTTTCCTTATTTTGAGTATCAAGCCTATCTTTTCTAGCTTCTTTAATATCACTTATTCCTTGTTCTGTTATGCTAATAATTTTTAATAAAAGATTATTAGCAGTAGCTAGTCTTTTTTCTATCATTAGTATAACTCATTTGCAATTGCATTTGCGGTAGATTTTAAATCAATTTTATAAGTTCCATTTGCAATTTGCTCAGCTATAGCAGCTGCTTTTGGGCTTAAAGAACTTTTGGTTTCTTTAACTTCAGTTTTATCAACATTTTCACTTTTTGTAGCTTTTGGCTTCATAATATCTTGGCTTGAATATACCATAGATGAACTAAGTGAGTTTAACATTTTTCAACCTTTTTATAATATTTGCATACTATATCGGAATTAGTTTAAAAAACTTTATAGCCTTTCTTTTAAAAAATTAAATAGCATTTCAGAAAATCCAAGCCCACCACTTAAAGCCTTACTCATAGCATCATTATACATTGAGCCATAAATATCATCTCCAGCGTCTTTTCCAAATAGTGGATTTTCTAATTTAAGACTAATATCAAGGACACTTTTTATCATAAATGCTTCAAAAGCATCTGTTTGTTCTTTTAACAATTTTTCATCTACTTTTGCAGTATTTGGCTGGTTTATTAAATTAGAATTTAAAATTTCATGAGATTTTTTATTTTCTATTTTATTAATTTCTTTTTCTAATAAATTAGAAAAATTATTTTTACTATCTTCGCTTAATTTTATTAAGGTATTTGTATTTGGTAGAGTATTTTTATATGTATTTTCATAAATTTTTGATATATCCATTATAAAATCTCCAATTCAGCATTAATTGCTCCAGCTTGTTTTAAATTTTTAATAATCGTTATTACATCAGCAGGGCTTGCACCTAGTTTATTTAAGGCTCTAGTGATATTTGCTAAAGTTATTTTATCGTTAGTAATTCTTAAAATATTTGAGCTAGTATCAATTACACTACCATCTTTTAAATCAACTTCATTGTCTTTTAGCTCATAAGGTCTTTTAGGTTCAATTTTAATTGTTATATTTCCATGAGATATTAAAACAGGACTAACTTCTACATCAATTCCACTTATTATCGTTCCTGTTTTTTCATTTATTATGATTTTACTATTTGCGTTTATTTCTCCAGCATCTAGCGATAATACTTTTGCTATAAAATCAACTGCACTTTCTTCTTCTGGTCTTTCTATTATTATTGTTTTACCATCTGTAGCTTTTGCTATATCTAAATCATAAGCTTTATTTATTGCGTTTTTTATTTTACTCGCTAGTGCAAAATCATTTTGCTTTAGACTTAGAGTAATTCTTTCTTGATTGTTAAAATCAAAATTAACTTCTCTTTCTATACTAGCTCCATTTGTTATTTTTGCATTTGTCATACTAGCACCTTTGCCACTACTATCTATACTAAGCGCTCCTTGAGCTAATGCGTAAATATTCCCATCAACACCTTTTAAAGCACTTAATAAAAGTGTTCCACCTTTTAAACTTTTAGCATCACCTAATGAAGCTACATTTACATCAATTTTATCCCCACTTTTTGCAAAGGCAGGTAATTTTGCACTAATCATAACTGCTGCGGTATTTTTACTTTTAATATCATCAGGGCTTATTTTGATATTCATAGAGCCTAGCATATTTGCAATTGATTGAATAGTAAATTCGCTACTAGAACCATCTCCACTACCATTTAGACCAACAACCAAACCATATCCGATTAATTCATTATCCCTAACTCCAACAATATTTGCAATATCTTTTATTTGTGAAGCCATTAAGGAATTTAATATAAATATCAAAAATATCATAAATCTCATTATTTTTCCTTATTTTAAATATGTTTAAATTAAGCAAATCATATTCCATATTTTTTACAAAAACATTAACCAAATACTAAATTAGCTTTTGTAAAATCAGCAGATTACTTTCAAATTTTAAGGATAATAAATGCACAATTTATTTTTATTTAGTGATTTTATAGCTGATGACAATAAAGCGATTACTTATTTAATTCATTTCGTTTTAGTTATTGCAATTATTTTGGTTTTAGCAAAATTAGCAACTTCTAAAATGCAATTAGTTCCAAAAGGTATTCAAAATATTATGGAAATGTTTTTAGATGGTGTTTTATCTATGGGTAAAGATACTTTAGGCTCAAAGGAAGCAGCTTTAAAATATGTTCCTTTAATCGCTACTCTTGGATTAGTTGTTTTTGTAAGCAATATAATAGGTATAATTCCTGGATTTGAAGCTCCTAGTGCTAGTTTAAATTTAACACTTCCTTTAGCAATAATTGTTTTTATATACTATCATTACGAAGGCATAAAAACTCAAGGATTTTTTAAGTATTTCAAGCATTTTTTTGGTCCTGTTAAAGTGATTGCTCCACTTATGTTTGTTGTTGAAGTGATATCACATTTTTCTCGTATAGTTTCTTTATCTTTCCGTCTTTTTGGAAATATTAAAGGAGATGATTTATTTTTAGGTGTTATTTTGGCTTTAGTTCCAATCGTAGCTCCGCTTCCACCATATTTTCTTTTAACATTTATGGCATTTTTACAATCGTTTGTATTTATGATTTTAACTTATGTATATATAGCTAGTGCTATTGCAATTGATGAGGAGCATTAATGGAATTTGAAGTAGTTATTGGTTTAGAAGTTCATACTCAGCTTAATACAAAAACTAAGATTTTTTGTTCTTGTGCGACAAGTTTTGGTGAAGTTGCTAATACTAATGTTTGCCCTGTGTGTTTGGCATTGCCTGGAGCTTTACCTGTATTAAATAAAGAAGCTTTACAAAAGGCTATATATTTTGGTAAAGCAATTAATGCAAAAATTAATGAAGTAAGTATTTTTAATAGAAAAAACTATTTTTATCCTGATTTACCTAAAGCTTATCAAATATCACAATTTGATGTGGCAATAGTTGAAGGTGGAAAATTAGAAATTGAAGGTGATTTTGGTAAAAAAATAGTAGGAATTACTAGAGCTCACCTTGAAGAAGATGCAGGTAAAAATATTCACGAAAACGATAATTCTTTAGTGGATTTAAATCGTGCAGGAACTCCACTACTTGAGATTGTAAGTGAGCCAGATATTAGAAGCGCTGATGAAGCTGTAGCTTATCTTAAAAAACTTCATTCTATTATAAGATTTTTAGATATTAGTGATGCTAATATGCAAGAAGGCTCTTTTAGATGTGATGTTAATATATCTATCAGACCTAAAGGCGATAATAAATTTTATACAAGAGTAGAAATTAAGAATTTAAATAGTTTTAAATTTATTCAAAAAGCAATAGAGTATGAGAAAGAACGCCAAATAGCTGCTTGGATGGATGGTAAGTATGATAGTGAAGTAGTTCAAGAAACAAGATTATTTGATACTACAAGACTTGTTACAAAACCTATGAGAAGCAAAGAAGAAGCTGCTGAATATAGATATTTTGCAGACCCTGATTTATTACCTGTATTTGCTAGTGCTGATATGATTAATGTTGCAATTCCTGAACTTGCAGATGAGAAAATATCTCGTTATGTTAGCGAGTATGGGCTAAAAGAAGATGATGCTAAGGTTTTAGTAAGCTCACTAGAAATGGCTATGTTTTTTGAATATTTAATAAAATCAGGTTGTTCTCCAAAACTTAGTACAACTTGGTTAAGTGTAGAATTAATGGGTTTATTAAAAGGTGAATTAAATATAACAAATTCTCCTGTGGGAAAAGAAAAATTAGCAGATTTGATAAAAGCTATTGAAAATAGTGAAATATCAAATAAAGCAGGCAAAGATGTTTTAGCTTATTTGTTTGAAAACGATATAAGTGTAAGTGATGCTATTGATAAACTAGGATTAAAACAAGTTAGTGATGATGGTGCTATTAATGCAATAATAGATGAAATATTATCTAAAAATGCAGATAAGGTAGCTGAATATAAGTCAGGTAAAGATAAGTTGTTTGGATTTTTTGTAGGACAGACTATGAAAGAAGGCAAAGGAGCTTTTAATCCAAATAAAGTAAATGAGCTTTTAAAGGCTAAGCTTGGATGATTAGCGTAATTGGTTCTGGTAAGTGGGGTAGTGCAATAGCTCATGCTATCTCACTTAATAACAAAGTAAATATTTGTTCTTTTAGTAAAAAATCAGGTGAATATATTGATATAAACGAAGCTAAAAAAAGTAAATATTTAATATTTGCATTAAGTGCTCAAGGAACCTATGATTATCTTAGAGCTAACTTTAGTAATTTAAATTATAATTATGTATTAATCGCTTCAAAAGGTATTTATCAAGACTTATTTTTACACGATATATTTTCTAAGTTTTTTCCAATAGAAAATATTAGTGTTTTAACTGGCCCATCTTTTGCAACAGAAGTTAGTAAAAATTTACCAACAGCACTTGTAATTAGTGGTGTTAATGATAAGTTAAATCAAGAATTTGCTAATTTTTTTCCTAGTTTTATAAAGACATACACTGATAATGATGTCGTTGGTGCTGAGATTTGTGGCGCATATAAAAATATTATTGCTATTGCTAGTGGAATTTGTGATGGATTAGAATTAGGTAATAATGCAAGAGCTGCTCTTATTTCTCGTGGTCTTATAGAAATTACTAGATTTGGTAAGTTTTTTGGTGCTAAAGATAATACTTTTCTAGGTTTAAGTGGGGCAGGTGATTTATTTTTAACTGCTAGTTCAACATTATCAAGAAATTACAGAGTGGGATTAATGCTTGCAAAGGGCTATAATCAAGATGAAATTAAGCAAGAATTAAATGAAGTTGCTGAAGGAATTGATACTACTAAATCAGTTTGTAAAATTGCAAAAACACATAATATATATTGCCCTATTGCTAATGAAATTTTATTAATTTTAAATGGCAAGAATGTAAAAACTAGCTTACAAGATTTATTAAAAAAATGAAAAAATTTTTAATTATATTATTTATAAATATTGTATTGTATTCTCAAAATTTATCAAATATAAGCACCCAAAGACTAGCTGGTCAGATGATTATGATAGGTTTTAATGGAAAAGATATTAAAGAATACAATATAAGAAAATTAGGTCAAGAAGCTAGTCTTGGAAAAGTTGGTGGTATAGTTTTTAGGGCTAATAATTTCACAGATATTGAGCAGGCAAAAAAATTAGTAAGTAGATTTAAAAATATAGCAATTGTAAATCCATTATTTTTAGGTATTGATTATAAAGATTTAGATAAAAATTATGATTTTTTATATTGTAAAGAACCTGATTTTATTAATCAGAATTTAAATATTAATGATGCTAGATTAAATTATCTAAAATCAGCTTTAAATTTAAAAGAATTAGGACTTAATTTAAATTTAACATTAGGGGTAAATACTAATATAACTAATGATTTATTAGATAAACTTAGTATCTATGCTAGAGAATACTCTGATGCTTTTAGGCAAAGTAATATTTTAATAGCAGCTAAAACTTTTCCTGGAGATATGAATAATTCTTCAAGTTTTGTTAAAGATTATAGATTAAGTTTTTTAAAGCCATTTTATGATTTTACACAAACTAATAAAGTTGATATGATAATGGTTTCAAATAAAATTTATCCTATACTAGATAAAAAACCAGCAAATATGTCTAAGAAAATCATTAATATATTAAAAAATGATTTATCATTTAATGGGGTAATAGTAAGTGATGATATCTTAGGTGGTGATTTAGATGGCATAGATTTTAAAGATAGGATAATTGATAGTATAAATGCTGGAGTTGATATATTATATTTTGGATTATCTAGGATAAAGTATGGAGATACAGCAAGTTATGTTGTTGATATTATAAGTCAAGCAGTAGATGATGGCAAAATAAGTAGAAGTAGATTAGAAGAATCTTATATAAAAATTACTTCTTTAAAAGAGAGAATATGATAAAAAAATTATTAGATGAACAAAGTGGTATTAAAAATACAATTGATAATTTATATTCACACCCTGACCCATTGCAAGTAGTATATGATAATATTAATAGCAAAGATATAGAATTTATTGCTTTAATATGCGCTTTATTTGCGTATGGAAATGCTGGTGCTATAGTAAAATTTTTAAAAAAACTTGATTTTACTTTACTTAATAAAAGTGATGAAGAAATAAGGCAAATAAATCACAAATATAGATTTCAAAACGAAAGAGATGTAGCAGAAATTTTTATTAGTTTAAAAAGATTTAAAGAAAAATCAAGTATAAAAGATTTTAGTCATAAAATTTATAAAACAAGCAAAAATAATAAAATATTAGAAGTTATTCAAGCTTTAATTACTGAGATTTATTCATTGAATGATTATAGAAGTGATGGGTATGAATTCTTTTTTAGTAAAGTTAATAATACAAGTGCGTATAAAAGATATTGTATGTATTATCGCTGGATGGTAAGAAATGATAATTTAGATTTGGGTTTGTTTAATGAAATTAGTCCTGCTGATTTATTAATGCCACTTGATACACATACGCATAAAATGGGGCTTATGTTAGGGCTTATTAAAAGAAAACAAGCCGATCAAAAATGTATGCTAGAGCTTAGTAAGGCTTTAAAAAATTTTTGCAATGAAGACCCTTTAAAATATGATTTTGCTTTATATAGAATATCTCAGACTAATGATGAAAATTCTTTACAAGAATTAATTAAAAATGCCAGAAATTAGTATTATCCAAGAAATTATAGTTTTAATATCGGCATTATTTGCTGGCTTTATTGATGCAATTTGCGGCGGTGGAGGGCTTATTATAATACCTATGCTAATTGCTTTTGGTTTAGGAGAACAATTAGCCATTAGCACTCACAAATTTCAAGCAATGTTTGCGATGTGTTGTTCGTTTTCAACTCTATTTAAATATATAGAATTTAAAAAAGTATTTATAGGAATGATTTTTAGCATAATAGGTGGTATTTTAGGTGCTAGGGTTCTTTTAATAATTAATCCTGAACCATTAAAACCCATTATATTATTTACTCTTTTATTGATTTTTATATATTCTATTTTCAATTCAAAACTAGGTAGTATTAAAGCTAAGCAAATAATGAGTGAAAAATTATTCTATCCGTTTTTTGGCTTATTGATAGGATTTTATGATGGATTTTTAGGGCCTGCTACAGGTTCATTTTGGATATTTGCTAGCATTAGTTTAATAGGTCAAGATATTAAACAAGCAAGTATTAATGCTAAGGCTTTGTGTATGGCAAGCGGTATGATTTCTCTTATAATATTTATGATAGATTTTAAGATTTATTATTCACTTGGTTTAAAAATGGCAGTATGTGGTATATTTGGAGCATTTTTAGGTGCTAAATTTGTTTTAAAATACAAAAGTGATTCTATCAAAAAAATATTTTTAGTTATTGTTTTTATAACTTTACTTAAACTAACTTATGAATATTATTTAAAATAATTTTTTATTACAAATTATAAAATTTATTTATATAAAAGACTTTTTATAAACTTATTTAGTCTTGTATAATTTAACTAAAATTATTATATAATTTCTTTATGGAATTTAGTTTATTAGAATATTTTATAGGCTTTTTAGCTTCTTTTATTGGTGGTTTTATTGATGCTATTGTGGGTGGTGGCGGACTTGTTACATTGCCTGTGATTTTAGGACTTGGAGTGCCACCATCTTTAGCTATTGCAACTAGTAAGTTACAAGCTAGTATGGCTGCAGTTTCTGCTGTATTTAGTTTAAGAAAAGAAATAAAATTTAAAGAATTAAGACTTGGAATTTTAATAACAGCAATTTTTTCAATTCTTGGAAGTTATGTTTTGCTTTTAATATCTAATGAAGCTATTATGCCACTTATTTTAGTTATTTTAATATTAGTATTTATTTATACTATTTTTAAGCCAAATCTAGGGAATATAAACAAAAAAGCTATTTTAAGCACTACTTTATTTTTAATAATTTTTGGTGTTATTTTGGGATTTTATGATGGTTTTATAGGACCAGGAACTGGCTCGTTTTGGATATTAGCATTTACTTCTTTATTAGGATTTAATCTAAAGCAAGCGTCAATAAATACTAAATTATTAAACACTACAAGCAATGTTTGTTCTTTATGTTTCTTTTTGTGCTTTTATGATGTTTTAATTAAACTTGGTCTTATTATGGGAATAGGTGGGATAATAGGTGCTTATTTAGGTGGTAAATGCCTTCTAAAAATTAATATAAATATAATTAGATGGGTTTTTATAATTATTGTTTTTTGCACTATTTGTAAATTAATATATTCAAATTTCTTTTAGCATTTTAAAATAGTTTTCAAATTCTTTACACTCATTTATTACTTTAAAACCATATCTTTCGTATATTTGTGAAGATTTGGTTATTAGTGTAATTTTTTTATAACCTTTATTTTTTGCTATATTAATTGCATATTCAAGCATTTCTTTTAATATCCCCATTTTTCTATAGCTAGGAATTATCGCTACACTATCTATATAAAATTCATCTTTATCGCATTCTTTTATAATCTCATAATTTGAGTTTATATTTTTTAAATATTGCTTTAAAGCGTCATCATTATATTCTCTATCGCCATAAGCACAACAAATTGAAATAATTTGATTGTCTTTTTCATATACAAATAAATTATCAAGACAAAATCTAGTTTTTTCCTTGCCAAAAAATTCATAAAATTTTTCTATTTTTTTATGATAGTCTTTCTCGTTAAAAAAGTTTTCACTAAACTCAGCCATTGCTAAGTCTAAAATCTCGCAAGCCTTATAATCACTCATTCTAGCAGGTCTAATCATTAGTTATCCTTGTTTTTGTAAAATCTTAACCAAATTTTAATTATAAGAGGTGAATATGGGAAGAGCGTTTGAATACAGACGTGCAGCAAAAGAAGCTCGTTGGGATAAGATGAGTAAGATATTTCCAAAATTAGCAAAAGCTATTGAAGTTGCAGCAAAAGAAGGTGGAATTGACCCTGAAATGAACGCAAAACTTCGTTCAGCAATAGCAACAGCAAAAGCTCAAAATATGCCAAAAGATAATATTGACGCGGCATTAAAAAGAGCAGCAGGTAAAGATGGAAACGATATTAAAAGCCTTCATTATGAAGCTAAAGCTAATTACGGAGTGCAAATTATAGTTGAAGTTGCTACTGATAATACCAATAGAACCGCAGCTAATATAAAAGCTATTTTTAATAAAAACGGAGCTACTCCACTTGTAAATGGTAGTTTAGAATTTTTATTTTCAAGAAAAAGTGTTTTTGTATGTAAAAAACCTAATATGGATTTAGAAGAATTAGAATTAAGCCTAATTGATTTTGGTTTAGAAGAATTAGAAGATGAAGAAGAAAATGTAAGAATTATCGGAGCTTATGATAGCTTTAAAGAGCTTAGCACAGGAATTGATGAACTTAAATTAGAGCTTGTTAGTGGAAGACTTGAATATGTCCCAAACAATCCAATAAGTCTTAGTGAAGAGCAAATCACTGAACTTGAAAAATTATTAGATAAGCTTGAAGAAGATGATGATGTTCAAGCAGTTTATACAAATATAGAATAAGGAAAAATTATGTTAAAGGTATATGACAATTTTGCAGATTTAGAAAATATTAATGAAGCTATTATTAAGACAAATAAAGGTGATATGAAATTAACTTTATTTAAAGATAGCCCGCAAGCTACTTTAAATTTCGTTCATTTAGCAAAAAATGGATTTTATAATGGTCTAAAATTTCATAGAGTAATTCCTAATTTCGTTATTCAAGGTGGTTGTCCTTTAGGCACAGGCACAGGTGGTCCTGGTTGGAATATTAAATGTGAATGCAAAAATCAAGAGCATAAGCATTTAAGAGGGACTTTATCTATGGCTCACGCTGGTCGTGATACTGGTGGCTCTCAATTTTTTGTTTGTCATTCAGCACAACCACACTTAGATGGAGTTCATACGATTTTTGGTCAAGTTAATAACGAAGATGGCTTAAAGGTTCTTGATAGTATCCGCCAAGGCGATATTATTGAAAGTATTGAAATAAAATAATTTAAAATATATAAGATATGATTCAAATTCTTTAATTTAGGTTAAAGAATTTGAAAATTAATTAAATTGATGATTATATTGCTTTTTACGAGGATATAAAAGTTTTTTGCAGATATTTTTTAAATATCTTTTTATTATATTTTTTTTACTTGTTCTAATACTATTAAATATCATATCAAGTTCTATTCTTTCCTTTTCGGTAATCACTTTTAATCCTTTAATTGTTTTCTTATACGAGACATTAAAAATAATAACTCATCATCATCTAATTCACTAAGCATTGTAAATACAGCTTTTACTGCTTGTGGTTTAGAATTACCTAAACGCCAGTCTTGATAAGTTCGCATAGGTAATCCTAAACGCTGCGACATTGCTTGCAAAGAAATTTTCTTACCATTTTCTTTACTTTCTATCGCATTATGTAATAAATTAAATATATCGTTCGTCTCAATCATTTTTAAATTATACGATTTTAAAAATTAAACTTCGCTAAAACGGAGTTTATATTTGTAAAAAAATATAAAAAATACAAAATATCCTTAAATCAATACATTAAAAAATAAAATATATACGAAATAATGTATAAAATATATGGTTAAATAATTTTACTAAATTAAGTTGAGTGTATTAGACTAAATAGTTACTTGATAGTTAACAACTCAAGTGATATAATTTGTTTATCAATTTTAAGGTATGAGTGATAATGAGTAAAAAAACTGATTTTATACTAGAGCAAATGATTAAAGCTTATTTAAGCGAGCAAAATCCAATTGGCTCTATGTTATTGCAAGATAGTTTGAATGTTCCTGCAAGCACTATAAGAGTTTATTTTAAACAACTTGATAGTGATGGTTATATTTCAAAACTTCACGCAAGCGGTGGAAGAATTCCTACTCAAAAAGCTATGAAATATTATTGGAAGCAATTTTTTAATTATGAATTAAATTCTAAATTAGAATTAAACTCAACTTTAAATTTATTAAGAGTTGCTAACGAGAATGATTTGTTTTTCCTTATTGTTGATAACAAAAAAATATTTTTAAATGATATTTTAAACATTGAAAATAGATTTATTATTTTAGATTTTATAGAAAATAGGGTTTTGATTGATTTTAACGATGAATTAAATATACTTTTTAATCAGTTAAAAGGATATGAAATAAATGATATTAAGACGATTTTATATAGATTAAATTTAATAAATACTTTAAGTGATATTGAAAATTCTTTTAAAAATAAAATTAAATTTATATGTGGAGAAAAAATTTTTGCAAATATTGTAAAACTTTCTTCATTTAGTTCTATTATGAATTTAAAGTTACTTGATTATTTTACTAATAACTTGATTTATGATGAGCTATTTTTACCTGATTTTATGGGAGTTAAATTAGATTGTAATTATATGCAAAATAAAAGCTCTTTAATAATTGCAGGTAGTATTTTTACAGACTATGAAAATGTTTTAAATCAATTAAGGGAGGCGATATGAGCGAAAAAGCCACGCAAGAAGAAAATGTAGTAAATAACGAAGAAGTTTGCGAATGCAATGAAAATTGTGAATGCGAACAAAATGAGTTAAGTAATGAAGAAATTGCTTTAAGAGCAGAGCTTGATAAGGCAAATGAAGAATTTGCAAAATTAAAAGACGCTTATCTTAGAGCTAATGCAGATTTTGAAAATTATAAAAAACGCTTAGAAAAAGATAAGCAAAGTGCTGTTTTATATGCACAAGAAGGATTACTTAAGGATTTAATACCTGTTTTAGACGCATTAGAAAATGCTAGTAATTTTGAAGCAGATGATGAGTTTTCAAAACAACTTAAACAAGGTATTGATAATACTTTAAGTTTATTTAAAAATATCCTAGCAAAACACGGAATCAAAGAAATCGTAGCTAATGAAGGTGATGAATTTGACCCTAGTTATCACGAAGCTATGATGCATGTTGAAGCAGAGCTTGAACCAAATTGTGTTGCAGTTATGTTTCAAAAGGGTTATATGATAAATGACAGAATAATTAGAGCTTGTAAAGTAAGCGTATCAAAATAAAAGGAGAAAATTATGGGAAAAGCAATAGGTATAGATTTAGGAACAACAAATTCATGTGTAGCAATTTATGAGCGTGGAGAAAAAAAAGTAATTCCAAATAAAGAAGGAAAAAACACAACTCCTTCAATAGTAGCATTTACAGATAAAGGCGAAGTTTTAGTAGGTGATAGTGCAAAACGCCAAGCAGTAGCAAACCCAGAAAAAACAATTTATTCAATTAAAAGAATTATGGGTCTTATGATGAATGAAGACAATGCTAAAGAAGCGGCAAAACATTTACCTTATAAAATAGTAGATAGAAATGGTGCTTGTGCGATAGAAATTGCAGGTAAAACTTACACTCCACAAGAAATTTCTTCAAAAGTTTTAATGAAACTTAAAGAGGATGCTGAAAGCTATTTAGGAACATCTGTAACTGATGCAGTAATTACCGTTCCAGCATACTTTAACGATGCACAAAGAAAAGCTACTAAAGAAGCAGGTCAAATCGCAGGATTAAATGTATTAAGAATTATAAACGAACCAACTGCAGCAGCTCTAGCTTATGGTCTTGATAAAGTAAGTGCTGAAAAAATTGCAGTATATGACCTAGGTGGTGGGACATTTGACGTTACAATCTTAGAAACTGGTGATGGTGTTGTAGAAGTTTTAGCAACTGGTGGTAATGCGTTTTTAGGTGGAGATGATTTTGATAATAAATTAATTGATTTCTTAGCAACTGAGTTTAAAAATGAGCAAGGAATTGATTTAAGAAATGACAAAATGGCTTTACAAAGATTAAAAGAAGCAGCAGAAAACGCTAAAAAAGAGCTTTCAAGTACAAATCAAACTGAAGTGAATTTACCATTCATTACAGCTGATGCAACAGGTCCAAAACACCTTGTAAAAACAATCACAAAAGCTCAATTTGAAGGAATGATTGACTCACTTGTAGCTGAAACTATTACAAAAATCAATGAAGTTATAAGTGAAGCAGGAATTAGCAAAAACGAGATTAAAGAAGTAGTAATGGTTGGAGGTTCAACTCGTGTGCCTTTAGTTCAAGAAGAAGTTAAAAAAGTATTTGGAAAAGAACTAAATAAAAGCGTAAATCCTGATGAAGTTGTTGCAATGGGTGCTGCTACTCAAGCAGGAATTATTCAAGGTGATGTAAAAGATGTGCTTTTACTTGATGTTACTCCACTTAGTCTTGGAATTGAAACTTTAGGCGGAGTTATGAGTAAAATTATAGAAAAAGGTGCAACAATTCCTACTAAAAAAAGTCAAACATTCTCAACTGCAGAAGATAATCAAAGTGCAGTTACTATTAATGTCTTACAAGGTGAGCGTGAGTTTAGCCGTGATAATAAATCTCTTGGTAATTTTAATCTTGAAGGTATCCCAGCAGCTCCAAGAGGTGTGCCACAAATTGAAGTTACATTTGATATTGATGCAAATGGTATTTTAACGGTAAGTGCATTAGATAAAGCAAGTGGTAAAGCTCAAAATATCACAATCACAGGTTCAAGCGGATTAAGTGATGAAGAGATTAAAAATATGATAAACGAAGCTGAGAAAAACAAAGAAGCTGATAAATTAAGAAGAGAAGTAGTAGATGCGAAAAATCAAGCTCAAAGCCTAGTTCATCAAGTTCAAAAAAGCCTAAATGATTTAGGAGATAAAGTTGAACCTGCAATTAAACAAGAGATTGAAGGTGCAATAAATGAGCTAAATGATGTAGTAAATAACGAAAATGCAACAAAAGCTCAAATAGATGAGAAAATGAAAAAACTAAGCGACGCAAGTCATAAATTAGCTGAAAATCTTTACAAAAAAGATGATAGCAAAGACGCTAAAAAAAGCGAAAAAGATGATGCAGTAGATGCAGAAGTAGAATAATAATTTATTAAAAACTAGTCTTACAAGGATTTATCCTTAATTTTAGGAATTTCAATTTGAAATTCCTAATTTATCTTAATTCAAAAAATCTTTTAATATTTATTTTTAGTGATGGTAAAATTTAGTAAATATTATATTTTTATACAAAAATAGATTACAAGTTCTGAATTAATTTTGTAAATTACAACTAAGTATGAAAAGTATATAAAATAAGAGTTCTTATATTTTATAAAATAATTTTTAAGAATTTAAATAAGTTATATAGTTTTTAAATAAGCATATATAAAAATTAAGTATTTTTAAAAACATTTGATAGCGATTTTAAACCCAAAATATAATTTATTTTTTATTACTGCAATATTTAAAGCATATATCAATTATTATAAAGTAAGTTATTAAAATCATTTGAATTGTTTTTTTATGCTAGTATTTAAGCTTTAAATGGTTTTTAGCTCTTATAATTTAGTGCAAAAGCTAAGGATAATATAGGTAAAAATACCTATATTATTGATTTTTATCTATTTGTTTTATTAAATCACTCATTTTTACATTTTGACCTAATATTTTTAGATAGATATAATAGTTTGCTAAAACTTTTTTACCATACAATCTACTTTCTAAATAAGGCACAAGCTCCATTGATAAGAATGGTTCGTATGATTTTAGTTTAGAATTTGGATTAAACATATAATCTTTTTTTAGCATTCTTTGAGTAAATCCTAAGCCCCCGTTATAAGCATAAGCTATAAATATAGGATGCTTAACTCCTTTTTTAAGCGTATTTAAATGAGCGTTTGCGAATTTATAAGCTATTTTTGGGTCAAACATTTGAGTAACATCAAAATCATTATCATTAAAATCAACTTTAGCAGTATGTCTTGCTACAAAAGGCATAAATTGCATCATACCTAAAGCATAAGAAGTGCTTACAGAAGCTGGTAAAAATCTGCTTTCTTGTTTAGCAATAGCTAAAATTAGTGCTTTTTGCTCTACGCTATAATTGGCTAATTCTTCAGGAAATGGTATTGGATAAATATTATCTTTAAAATTACTTAATTTATCGCTAATTACTAGATATTGTCCTTGAGTATTTTTGGTATTAAAATATTCTTGCATTTCGCTAAGCTTTTGAGTATCAGCATTTTTAATGTCATTCATAAATCTAGCTTGAACTAAAGCATTATTTATAGGATAATCTATGCTTTTTGTAGGATTTGGTGTGATGATGGTCGGTAATGGTGTGTTTGCTAGTTCTTTTGCTAAAATACTATAAATATTTAAATCATCACTATTTGCTAAAGTATCTAAATGTCTAGTTTTATTACTAGCTAAATAAGCAAAAAATAAAGCATTATCCTTTGGTCTTTTATATTTATAAGTTTTATTAGCTCTTAAAAAGTATTTTTCTGCTAAGGCATTTTTATTAAACATAAGTGCATTTAAACCTAATGCAAATGCTAAATCTTCTTTAGCATCTTCTTTATCAAGACTTGCTAATTTTTCTTTTATTTTTGGATATTTATCATCTACTATAGCTGAGTTTAAAAATTTATAAGCATTAGGGTGTTCCATCATACTAGCACGAGTAAGTGGCCCTGGAGAAAAATCATCTAGCTTATATCCATCATAATAAAGCTTCATTAAGGTTTTTCCATCACCTTTTTTAATGCTTTCTGCCACAGGGTTTTTGTTAGCTAATATGCTTAATTGTGAGCTTAGATTTTTATCTTTTTGTTTATAAATATTTGCTAGTTTTATTAGGTTTTCTTTGCTTAACTTTTTTGCAAAATTTATTTCTTTTAGTCTAAATACCTGACATTTTTCATCTGCGTTCATTATAGAATTGATTGAATAATTATAGCAAGAATCAGCAGGTAATGTCTTTGGCTCTTCTTTAATATCTTTGCTTAGTTTTTCATATTCTTTTTTCATAACTCCAGCAAAACGGAAAATATGTGTTTTAAATTCTTTTAAATCTTCTTTTTTTATCTCATTATTTTTTAATAAATTATATAAAAAAAAGTCCTTAGCAAGTGAGTTTGGCTCATTTTTTAATTCTTCATAAGTATATGAAAATAAAGCTTGAGCAATTAATAATATACTAATTAATTTTTTCATAATAATCCTTTTACGATTTTTACTAATTCAAATAATCCGATTTGTAATAAATGTATTCCTACAAAAACAGCAATAGGAGCAAGACTTACCATACCTATATTTAAAAATCTAGGCGGTATTATCATATATACTAAATCAAAGGCAGGTCTTACTAATTTATATATAATATTGTATATTTTATATCCGATAGGGCTTGTAAAAGCTTGTGGAAAAAACGAAAATAAACAATAGGCAATAACTAAATAAGAATAAATATTTAGTCCTCTTATTATCAATACAAGTAGTAAAACTACAATATCAGCAAAGCTCATCTTTTACCTTTAAAAACTCGCTCATACAAGGTTGCATAATCTCATAAATTTGTGCTAATTCAGGGCCGTGAGCTGAACCGCTAAGCAATAACCTTAAGCTCATAAATAATTGTTTGCCTTTTAAATTAGCGTTGTGATTTAGTTTAAATTCTTCGTATTTGCTAGGTAGGTTTGATTTTTCTAATTCAGCTTTTAATAATTTCGCACTCTCACTAAAATCTAAATTGTTAGCAAAAACTACATTAAATGGTAGAAAATATCCACTAAGTTTAGCTCTAATTTCATTTAAAGTACTTGCTTCTTCTAAGTGAAGTTTTGCTAATTTTGCTAATACTTTTACATTACTAAACTTAGCTAAAAACTCATCTTTAAACAATAATCTAGCTAGAATTTCATCATCTAAAATCTTAATATGCTCTCTATTTATAAATCTTAATTTTGCCATACTAAATCTAGCTGGAGATTTAGAAATATTGCTTATTTCAAACCAAGAAATTGCATCATTCATCGTAAAAATTTCATCAGGGGTTTTATTGCCTAAAGCTAGTAAATAATTAGCTATCGCATCAGGCAAAAAGCCTTCATTTAAAAGCCATTTTACGCTTGAATGCTCTTGTCTTTTGCTCATTTTTTGACCGCTTTCTTCGTCTAAAATGATAGGTAAATGTGCATATTGCATACTCTCATTAAAGCCTAAAGACGCCTTTATATGCTCTTGTTTTGGAGTATTGCTTACATGGTCTTCTCCACGGATAATAAAGCTAACTCCTTCGCACATATCATCCATAGAACATGCAAAATTATATGTAGGTGTCCCATCAGCTCTTAAAATCACAAAACTATCAACATCATTTGGCTCAAATGATAAAACGCCTTTTATTTCATCTTTGAAAGTGATTGTGTTTTTAGGCTTTTTAAGTCTTATTACGAATGGTTTATTTAAATCTTGTTTTAAATTCTCGCAAGTTCCATCGTATCTATAAGCTCTTTTTTCGTTTTTTGCTAATTCTTTTTTCTCTTCTAATTCAGCTTCGGTGCAATAGCATTTAAAAGCAGAACCATTTTCTAATAATTTTGCTGCTAATTTTTGATGAGTTGCTAGATGAGTGCTTTGCACATAGTATTCGTCCCAATTAATCCCAAATAAATTTAAAATACTCTTAATCTCTTCTTCTTTGCCTTGAATATTTCTAGCTGTGTCTGTGTCTTCTATCCTTAAAATAAACTTTTTATTATATTTTTTCGCGCATACATAATTAATAACGGCAGTCCTTAAATTCCCTATATGCATATCGCCTGTAGGTGATGGGGCAAATCTAAACATTTGTAATTCCTTGATATGATTTTTCATAATTCTATTTTAAGAAAGTAAAAAGAGTGCCAATGAAAGAAGTATTAAAAAAAATTTATTTTTTTAAAGATTTTAATGAAAACGAGCTTGAAGAATTAGCCAAAATTTGCATTTTTAAAAGTTATGAAAAAGGTGAAATGCTATTTATGGAAGGCGAGAGTAGTAAGTATTTACACTTATTGATTAAAGGAAATATTAAGGTTTATAAAACTAATCAAAAAGGAGCTGAAATTTTTATGCATAAATTAACTCCGATTTCTTTTGTAGCCGAATTAGCTAATTTTGAAAATATACCTTTTCCTGCGAGTGCTAGTTTTTTAAATAGTGGGGAAGTGATTAAGATTGATTTTGAAGAACTTAAAAATAAGTTTTTAACTAAGGTTGATTTTGTTCTAGCTTTATTGACTGGAATTTCAAAAAAGCTAATTTATTTATCAGAATTTGTGCATAATGAAATGATTTTAAGTGCTGAAGCAAAATTAGCAAAATTAGTTTGCGAACAAAGCGAAGTATTTAAGAACATAAAACATATCCAATTAGCTTCATTTATAAATCTAGCTCCTGAGACTTTTTCTAGAATTTTAGCTAAGTTTAAAAATGATGGAATTATTAGTTTTGATGATGATAAAAACTTAATAATTCATGATGAAAAATATTTAAAATCACTTTACGAGAATTAATTATGAGCTTACACCATTTATTATTTGCTATTGTATTTTGTATTGCTGTTTTTATTGCAAATGCTTATATTTATAGACAATTATTTAGAGTAATTTTCCCTAGATTTAAAGGCTTTTTTTTAATAATTTGCGTAGTTTTATTTATATCTAATGTTGTATTTTTGTTTTCTATGAGAGCTGATTTTTTGCCTGAGATTGTTTATACTATTTTATCAATTCTTTTGGGTTTTTCTTTTTTCTTCTTTTTAATTGCTTTAATTTATGATATTGTTAAATTTATAGCCTTTAAAAGCGTAAAGAATATAGACACAAATAGAAGAAAAACTTTAAAATTAATTTGTGATTTAGGTGTTTTATTTGTTGCATTTGGATGTTTTTTACAAGGTATATTTAAGGCAATTAAAATTCCACCTATTAAATATGTAGATTTAAATACAAATCTGGGAATAAAAATTGCAATGATAAGTGATGTGCATTTAGGCAAGAATTTACATAAAGATTTTTTACTAGGTTTGATTGAAAAAATCAATAATCAAGAAGTTGATTATGTAGTAATTGTGGGAGATTTAATAGATACTAATATAGATGAGATTGATTATTTGGATTTATTAAATACCTTTAATATGCCTTGCTTTTATGTAACGGGCAATCACGAATACTACCACGACGCTACAAAAATCATAGCAAAATTAAAGCAAACTAATATAAAAGTATTAGAAAACGAAAGCGTAGATTTAGGCAAAATTGTGCTTAGTGGTATAAATGATTTAAAGGGTGCAAAATATGGAATGCCAATGGATTTAGCCCCAATTTATAAAAATTTTAATGATACTAAATACAATATTTTATTAGCTCATCAACCTGTTGTAGCTAAGGAATTTGATTTGAGTAGATTTGATTTAGTTTTATCAGGGCATACTCACGCAGGGCAGATTTTCCCATTTAGTATTTTGGTTATTATGCAGCAAGGATTTTTGCACGGGCTTTATGAAATCGGTAAAAAAACTAAATTATATGTTAGTAGTGGTGCTGGATTTTGGGGTCCATCTATACGCTTTTTAGCACCTAGTGAAATAGTAATAATTAGACTTTAAGGAATATAATGAGAAAAACAATTTCAAGAATTTTTGGTAAATTAGTAAGCATAAAATATCCAAAAATTATGCAAAATTATATAAACAAAACTTATGTAAAGCATTTTAATATACCTTTAGATGAGTTTAAAGATTATAAAGAATACGATAGTTTATTAGCTCTTTTTACTAGAAGATTAATAAAGCCAAGAGAATTAGAAAGCGGCTTTATAAGTCCTTGTGATGGCACTATTTTAAGTTATGCAAAAAGCTTAAATTTAAAGGCCTTTAGTATAAAAGGTAAAGATTATGATATTAAAGAGCTTTTAGGTTTTACTCCTAAAAATGAGCTTGATTTTTTAAATATTTATCTTAGCCCAAGGGATTATCACAATTATCATAGTCCTTGTAATATGCAGGTTTTGAATCTAAAATATTTTTGTGCGGAGCTTTTTAGCGTTAATTTAAAAGCACTTAGTAAGCATGATAATTTGTATTCAAGAAATGAGCGTGTAGTTTTAACTTGCAAAAAAGATAGTGGAGATATTTTTTATATGGTTTTTGTAGGGGCTGTAAATGTTGGCAAGATGGAATTTGATTTTGATACAAGCGTGCAAACTAATATGAAAAATGCAAGTGATTATGAGAAAAACTATGATAATGTAAGCTTAAAAAAAGGCGAAATGCTAGGAAGATTTTTGATGGGTTCTACTATTTTAATCTTAGGCGATGATTTAAAACTTGAATGCCAAGTTGGTGCGATTAAATTCGGACAAAGAATAGCAAATGATTAAAAAGACTAATGCAGCAAGGTTTTTAGATACTTTAAAAATAGATTATGAATTATTAAGCTATGAAGTAGATGATGATTTATCAGCAATTAGCGTAGCAAAAAAGACAGGAATTGATATTAAATATATTTACAAAACCATAGTTTGCGAGGGTAAAAATGCCTTGTATGTTGCTTGTATTCAAGGGGATTTAGAAATAGATTTAAAATCTTTTGCAAAGGCGGTAGGAGAAAAATCCTTAAGCCTTTTAAAACTTGATAAATTAAAGGATAAAACAGGATATATTAGGGGCGGTTGTTCGCCTTTTGGTATGAAAAAAGATTATGTTAGATTTATTGACGAAAGAGCTTTAGAGCTTGAGTATTTTGTGCTTAGTGCTGGGCTTCGTGGTCTTCAGCTAAAAATAAATGCAAAATATATTCAAAAGCTTTTTAATATTGCTAGTATAAGCACTTCATCTATCATTTAATTCTCCTTTTTTATACATTGGTTGAAATTTATTAACAATAACATTGAGCATTCTGTATCTTATTTCCTTATCTTCTGGGCAATATTTATGTAAAGCATATAAATAATTAACCGGACCATCATAGATATTTTTTATATATACATTACTTTTATCTGTAAATAAAATAGCTTTTTTAAAGTATTCATTAATTTTTATTGTGTCTGTAGCATTACAAATATAATCAGGTAAAGGTATATCAGTAACATCTATTTTTGAAGTTCCATCGTAGTAATTGTTTTCACTATAATATTTAAATGCTGAAGTTCTTAAGATATCTATGACTACTTCTAGGTATAGTGCGTAATTAAATTTTTTCTCTGCTTGATATGAATAGTATTTATTAAAAGCTATATTTAAAAGCTCATAAATTTCACTTGCTTTATCATAATCTTTTATATAATATTCATATGACCTTTTATGTGGAGAATGAGACATATATAGCATAACCAAACCAAGCATATTAGATAGTCTATATTCTGTCATAATATCCACATCATAATAAATATTGCCATAAGGCACTCTTTTTATCATTTCATAGATTTCTTGATAATCATCGTAGCTTAGCTTGTCTAACATACTATAATCTTGTGTTTTTTTAGTTAAACCATACATGCGTTTATAATACAAAACCCACCACATAATATCTTCAATACTATCATCTGGCAAGAGCTTTTTACCTTCATCATAATAATTTTTAGCTATATTTAAAAAAGGTCTTACAATAAAGCTATCATATTTAAAAAATATATTTAATGTATTTGCAATATCAATAAATAAATATCCGGTTAAAAATTTTTCACAAGCTTTCAGTTTTTACTATATTTTTGTGGATTAAATTCTAATAAATATAAACTCATAATTAAAATATATAAAAGTGGAATTATTATAAAAACAATAAATAAAGCTTTGTATAAAATCTTTTTAAAATTAAATTTAAAATTAATTATTTGATTTATATTCATATTTAACCTTGTAAAAATAAGGTTTATTATAGCAAATATATATTTAGGAATTTGATTTAAAAATTTATTTAAGTATTTAATTTTTCTTTTTTTGAACTTCAAATTGACTTAAGTCAAAGTCAAAATTTTTAAACTTTTTTAGAATAGTGAGAAAAAAGGAGAAAAAATGTTTGATTTTAAATCTTGGAAAAAAGTTAGTTTAGCAAATGCTACGGTTGAGTTTTATGAAAATGATGAATATTTAGCTTTTGATAGTAGTCAGTGTATGCCACCTGAACCTATGATAAATGCTAGAGTTGGCTTAAATAATTTAAAGCCTAATCAAAAATTAATTATGCTAAATCATAAAAATCCTTTAGGCTTACTTCCTAGCGTGAAGCCATATTATGATATTCAAACTACACAAAAAGATGGACTTTTTTGGCTAGTATTTACTAAAATTAAAGAGCATAGCAATTTTGATGAAGCTTGTAAAGACCATCCATAAGGGCTAAGTTATGTTAAACGCATTCGCACCACCATTTAAAGTGGTGGCTATTTATTTTATATTTGCATTTTGCTATTTATTAGCTTTTATGTTTTTATTTTCTTATTCAAATTACGATTTTGAGAGTTATCAATTTAAAGCGTTTTTGCATTGTTTTTTTGCTGGATTTGCTTTAAATATAATAATAGGTAGCCTTTATCAATTAAGCTCGGTAATTTATGAAAAAGCATTCTTTAGTATAAAAGGTGTATTTTTTGTGAGTTTTATTTGCAATATCTCTTTAGCCTTTATTATGTATTCGTTTTTAAATTATGATTTGGAATTACTAAAATATAGCGTATTTGCTATGATTTTAAGTGTTTTTTATTTTATTGTGCTGTTTTTAATATCATTTTTTGATTTTAATAATATTGCTAAAAGTGCTTTATTTTGTGGGGTTGTTTTTTTAGCATTAGGTTTAGTTTGTGCTGGTTTAATTGTGCTTATTTTAAACGGGCTTATATATTTAGATTATGAACTAATTCTTCATCTTCATATATATTTTATGCTAGGTTTTATTTTGTTTATTTGTATAGGTGCTGCTAGTGTGTTATTGCCAATGTTTGCACTAACTCATAAGCATAAAAATTATTTATTATGGCTTAGTTTAGTGGCATATTTTTTAGCATTTTTTCATAAAAGTATAGCGATTTTTTCTCTAGCTTGTTTTGTATTTTGGTGTTTATATATACTTAAAATACGAACAAGAAAGGCTAAAGATTATTGGAATTTAAATATTGTTTTTGCTTGTATTGGCTCGTTTTTAGCGATGAGAGAATTTTATGTTTTAGACTATGCTTTAGCTATTAAATTATTAATTTTTGCAACGATTTTACCTTTTATAATCGCACATATTTATAAGATTTTGCCATTTTTAATATGGTTTCATTTTATTTCAAAATTAATCGGAAAAATAAAAGTCCCTTTATTAGATGATATGGTGATTAAAAAAGCAGCTTTTTTTACTATGCTAATTAATATATGCTTAGTAATTTCTCTTTATTTTAGTTCATCAATTTATTTATATATAGCGTTAAATATAGGTCTTTTAATTAATGTAATCAATTTTTTTACTTATATAAATTACAAAGGAGCAAAGAATGAAAAAGCAAGTAATTAATGCAATTTCAAATGTAATTGACCCTGAAGTGGGTTTTGATATTTTAGCTTTAGGGCTTATTTATGATATACAAATTGATAATTCATATTGTAAAATTACTATGACCTTATCTACTAAGTCTTGTCCTATGCATGATTTACTGATAACTTGGGTAAAAGACTCTGTTTTAAGTGTAGATGGAATAGATAGTGTTGATATTAATTTAGTATTTGAGCCTGCTTGGAGTATAGAAATGGCTAGTGATGAGGTCAAAAGTGCTTTAAGTTTTTAATTTACTATGAGAGATTTTCTCATAGTAAATTCTAATTATAGTTTGATTTTTAATAAAGAATTATTAGCCATTTCAGGCACTAAAAGTGTGTTTGTATAGTTATCATAAAACATATCAGCAGGTCCTTTAAGTGCTTTTAAATCTAGCTTTTCTAATTTATTTTGATTAAGTTTATAAATATAACCATTTAGCTCTTTACCCCAGCTAGATACTAAAATATCATCATTAATTTTAACAATTCCATCAAATTGCTCTAAATTATCACTTAGTTTTTCTACATTTTTACTAGCTAAATCAATTTTTAAAATAGCTCCGCCATCTTTTTCACTAGGATTATATCCTACGACATATAAAGAATTTTTATCAATCAATAAGCCATTAGGACCACCATAATTTTTGTCAATATTCATAAAAGTTTTATAATTTTTATCTTTTAAATTGATTTCAAAAATCGTATAAGTGCCAGTATCACTTACTAAAAGAGTATCATTGTCTAAGCTCTCAATTGCATTTAAAAATACCGAGCCTTTAATTTCTAGCTTAAATACTTCTTTTTTGCTTGTTATATCAAAGCCGTATAAAGTATCAATATCTACAACATAAAGTGTATTGTTAATAATCTTCATACCTTTTGGAGCATTTAAATTCTTTACAAATACATTGATTTTATCATCAGCTTTTGAGATTATATTTATATAACCATCTAAATCCTTGTTTAAAGGCTCAATTTTTTGACCTACATTTGAGACAAATACATAATCTTTATTTGCCACAACACTCTCAGGCGAAGCAAAAGCATTGATTTCTTTAACTTCCATTGCATTCATACTAGCAAGTAATGCTATACTTAAAATATATTTTTTCATCTTTTCTCCTTAAATAATTTTTGAAAAATTATAAGGAAAAAAGAATTTTATTTCTAATAGTTTTAATGTAAAAAATATAAGTTTTTTGATTTTTGAAATTGTTTTGGGGTTTTATTATATCTTTTTTTATAGCGTGAAATAAACCAAGCAGGGGAGTTAAATCCTACTTCTAAACATATTTCTGTAATGTTTTTGTTTGAAAATTCTAATAAGAATTTTGCCTTTTCAAATTTTTTATTATCAAGCCATTCTTTAGGGCTAATTCCAAAGCTTTGTTTGAAGTTTTTGCTAAAAGTAGTTAAGGACATATTAGATATTTTTGCCATATCATTTACGCTTTGAAAATCTTGTTCGCAATACGAAAATATCTGATATAAAGATAGTTTAAAATTGGTAATTATGGTTTTTAAAAATGATAAAAAACTTTGATTATTCTTACTATAAAGTAGGGCTAAAAATAATTCTTCAAATTTTAATTTTAAAATATCTTCATTGGTTTTATAGCTAAAACAAGGCAAAAATGATGTAAAAATTGAGCTTAATAATTCATTAGAATTTAGCTTAAAAATATGCTCATCGGTTGTAAAATTGCTATTTAAAAGGGCTTTATATTTATAAATTAGCTCTATTAAAATACTTTCTTTAAAACAAATTATAATTGAATTATAATAGTTATTTTCTACGCAGTCTTTTATCAAATATGAGCCTTTTGTAAAAAACAAAATCTCGTTTTTATTAATTGTAAAATCTTGCTTTTTAGTATGTATCATTTTGTATCCATCGTTTATAAAAACAAGAGCATAATCATCAAATAATACTTCATAATAATCATCATTTTTTCTAGTTTCATATAAACAAAGATTAAGATAGTTAGAACTTATAACATTTTTGCTGATTTTACTTAATTCATTAGGTAAATATATCATTTTTCGCCTTTAGTTTTAAAATTTATATATTTTACAAAAGAAAAATTTAATAAAAATTCTTTCGTATATACAAAATATAAATTTTAATTTACAAAAAGTAACACTTTTTCAAAAAAATTAATTTTATTTAATTTATTTTTCATAATTTTTATCATTTTTTGCATATTCTTTCTTAAATACAAAAAATAAAATTTAATTTTTTTGTATATACAAAATTAAGGAGAAATTATGGGAATTTTAAAAGGAACTTTACCAGCTTTATATACACCATATAAAGATGATGGAAGTATTAACGAAGTTGAGTTTTTAAAGATGTGCGAATGGGGCATTGAAAAAGGACTTGATGGTTTATTTTGTAATGGTAGTGCGGGAGATTCACAAGCAATGCCATACGAAATGAAAGTAAAAATGCTAGAGCTTTCAATTAAAGCTGCAAATAAAAAAGTGCCTGTTATTTGTGGGATAGGAAGTTGTATTTATAAAGAGAGTTTAGACCTTGCAAACGAAGCTTATATAAAAGGAGCTAATGCGCTTTTACTTATGATGCCATATTATTATAAGTTTAATGATGATACGCTTTATACTTATGTAAAAGACTTACAAGCAAAAGTAAAACTCCCACTTTATATTTACAATATTCCACTTTTTGCACCTGCAATGAGCTTAAATCTAATTGAAAAATTAAGCAAATTGCCAAATATTGTAGGTATTAAAGATAGTAGTGGAGATGCTTTGTTGCTAAATCATATTTTAGATGTTGTGCCAAGTGATTTTGATGTATTTGTGGGTCGTGAAGAGCATTATTTTGGAGCTTTAATGATGGGTGCAAAAGGTTCAATGACAAGTGCAGGATGTGTTTTCCCTGACGCTATGAGTGCGATTTATAAAGCATATAATGAGAAAAATTATGAAAGAGCAATCAAACTTCAAAAAGCCTTGCTACCTGCTATTAGATTTGGAATGAGCTTATCATTTCCTATGGGCTTTGCGCTTTTACTGAAAGCTCGTGGTTTTGCTTTTGCAAACAAAAGCATTCACCCACTAAGCGAAGAGACCTTAAAAGCACTTGATGAAAAATTCGAATATGCAAAAGAATTAGTTAAAAATATAGAAAGTGTGTTATGAAAAATAGATTTTTAAAAGTTAGTGAAATTGACAATGTTGCAACTGCAATAAGTGATTTAAACAAAGGCGAAGTTTTTAATGAAGTTACCTTATTAAATGATATTAAAAGCGGACATAAATTCGCTTTAACTGATATTAAAAAAGGTGATTTTATTATTAAATACGGCGAAGTAATAGGAGCAGCTAGTATTGATATAAAAAAAGGCGAGTGGGTTCATACAACCAACACCGAAGGCGTTCGTGGTAGGGGAGATAGCTGTGATAGTTCAAAATTAGAAAATGCTTTAAGATTAAGTCAAGAAAGTGCAAGTAAGAAAAACCTAAACGCACAAGATTCAAAACACGAAAAAGTAATTTTGAAAGGCTATAGAAGAGAAGATGGCAAGTTTGGCTTAAGAAATAAGGTCTTAATAATTCCTAGCGTTGTATGTGCTAATAAGGTCGTAGAAAACATTGCTAAAGCGTGTCCTGAAGCTGTATATGTAACTCATCAGCACGGATGTAGTCAGCTTGATTTTGATGCAGAGCAAACAAGAATGCTAATGGCTGGAAATTGTGCAAATCCTAATGTATATGCAGCACTTGTAGTTGGGCTTGGTTGTGAGACTATTAGTTCAAATTCTGTTAAAGAATTAGCAAAAAGTTTAGCTCCTTATAAAGATATAAGAGCAATTAGTATTCAAGAGCTAGGCGGCATTACAAATACAACAAATGAAGGCATAAAAATAGTTAAAGATATGCTTGAAAATGCTAGTAAATGTGAATTAAGTGAAGGTGATTTTAGCGATATTATCCTAGGTACTGAATGCGGTGGAAGTGATGCTTATAGTGGGCTTAGTGCAAATCCATCGCTAGGAAGTTTAAGTGATTATGTAGTAGAGAATGGCGGAGCTGTAATTTTAGCTGAAACAACCGAGCTAATAGGAGCTGAAAATATCTTAGCAAGGCGTGCAATTAATGCTGAAGTTGAGAAAAAGATATATGAAAAAATCTATGGCTTTGAAGAAAATGTAAAAAATAGTGGCTCAGACATTCGTGGTGCAAATCCAAGTCCAGGAAATATAGCAGGTGGGCTAACTACTATTGAAGAAAAAAGCCTTGGTTGTGTTTATAAAGCAGGGACAAGCAAAGTTGTAGATGTGATTGATTATGCAATGCCAGTTACTAAAAAAGGTCTTACATTTATGGATACTCCAGGAAATGATATAGAGCAGCTTAGTGCTATGGTTGCAGGTGGGGCTAATTTAGTTGTATTTACTACAGGTCGTGGAACTCCAACAGGAAGCCCTGTAACTCCAACGATTAAGCTAAGCACAAATAATTTTTGTGCGAAAAATATGGCTGATGTGATTGATTTAAACGCAGGCGAAATCGTAGATGGCAATAAGAGTAAAGAAGATATTAGAGATGAATTAATAGAGCTAATCGTAAAAATTAGTGAAGGCAAATTAACAAAAGCAGAAATCAATAAACAAAATGATTTTAGCGTTTGGAGACTAGCAACAACTTGCTAAGTCTTAAACAAGGGGGATTTATGGAAAAAATAGTTAATAAAATGTATTTAAAGATAATGCCTTTAATACTTTTAATGTTTTGTTTAGCAATGCTAGATAGATCAAACATTGCTTATGTAAAAGATTATATAGAAATAGACGCTGGTATTAGCAAGGCTGCATATGCTTTAGGTGCAGGGATATTTTTTATAGGCTATGCGATATTTGAAATTCCATCAAATTTATTATTGCATAAATTAGGGGCAAAAATTTGGCTAAGTAGAATTATGATAACTTGGGGACTTGTATGTATGGCTATGATTTACATAAAAGATGAAACAAGTTTTTATATTCTAAGATTTTTATTAGGGCTTAGCGAAGCAGGATTTAGCCCAGGGGTTATTTTATATCTTAGTTATTTTTTCCCTACTATTTATAGGTCAAAAGCTTATGGGTTTTATCAATTAGGAGCACCGCTTGCACTAATGCTTGGTGGCGTAATTACAGGGGCTATATTAGATTATGCACCTAGCATTTGGTTTAAAAATTGGCAATGGATGTTTATTATCCAAGGTGCTATTACTATTTTAGTTGGTTTTTATGCTTATTTTAAACTTGCAAGTAAACCTGAAGATGCTAAATGGTTAAGCGAAGAAGAAAAAGCAATTTTAATTGCTGAACTTGAAAAAGAACAAAATAATAAAGAAGAATTAAATTCTAGCAAAGCTTTATCATCAATTATTGTATGGAAATTCGTTTTAGTTTATTTTGCAATTCAGCTTAGTGTTTATGGGGTTTTATTTTATTTACCTACTCAAGTTTCACATTTTTTAGGGACAAATGTTGGATTAAAGGTTGGAATTATTAGTGCAATTCCTTGGGCTGTTGTATTAATTGCTCTACCTATTGTTACAAGTTATGCTGATAAATTAAGAGCTTGGAGTTCTTTTAGTATTGCATTATTGTTATTAGCTGTTGTTAGTATGTTTTTATCTGTATTTATAAATTCTTTAGCTTTATTTATTTTATTCATATCTTTAGCAGCTGTTGGTTTTATAGCGATTCAGCCTATTTTTTGGAATTTACCAACTCAAATCTTAAAAGGCACAGGAGCAGCAGCAGGAATAGCATTGATTGGGGCTTTAGGCAATCTTGGTGGTTTTGTAGCACCTAATTTAAAAAATTATGCCGAAAGTCAATTTAATAGTTCTTATGCAGGTTTAATTGCTTTATGTTTGGTCGCATTCTTAGGAGTGCTTATGTTAATACATTTAAAAAAATCTTACAAAAATATTAAATAAGGAGAAATTATGGATTTAGGATTAAAAGGAAAAGTTGTAGTTGTTACAGGTGGTGGAAAAGGTATTGGTGGTGGCATTAGTATGTGTTTAGCTAATGAAGGTGCAATTCCTGTTATCATATCTCGCTCTAAGCTTGATAGTGATTTTGAAAGCAAAATTAAAGCACTTTGCCCAAATTACGGCTTTTATCAATTAGATTTATCAAAATGGCAAGATATTAGTGTAGTTGTAGAGCAAATTGTGGCTAAATATGGCTCAATTTATGCACTTGTTAATAATGCAGGTATGAATGATAATCTTCATATTGAAAGTGCTACGACAGAGGAGCTTATTAAAAGTTATGAGAGCAATTTATTTCATTATTATGAAATGACAAAATGCTGCCTTCCACATATTAAAAAAGAGCAAGGAAGTATCTTAAATATCTCAAGTAAAACAGGTATCACAGGTCAAGGAAGAACAACAGCATACGCAAGTGCAAAGGGCGCTCAAATAGCTATGACAAGAGAGTGGGCTTGCGCTTTTGCACCTGATAATGTTAGAGTAAATTGTATTTGCCCTGCTGAAGTTTGGACTCCACTTTATGAAAAATGGATTAAAAATTTCTCTGACCCTGAAAAGCAATATCAAGAAATTGCAAAATTTATTCCACTAGGTCATCGCTTTACAACTTGCGAAGAGATAGCTGATACTGCAGTATTTACAATAAGCCCAAGAGCATCTCACACAACAGGGCAGATTTTAACTCCAGATGGTGGTTATATGCATCTTGATCGTGCATTAAACTGGGAAAATTAAGGAGAAAAAATGAATAAAAATGTAAAAATTGCAATTATTTTAGTAACTTCATTATTTTTCTTATGGGGTGTTAGCTATGGACTTGTTGATGTTATGAATAAAAACTTTCAAAATCATCTAGGCATTACTCAACAAAATAGTGGCTACTTGCAAATGGCTTATTTTGGGGCGTATTTTGTGATGGCACTACCTGCTGGCTGGATTGCTTCAAGATTTTCTTATAAGGTTGGGATTATTACAGGATTAGCACTTTATGCGATTGGTTGTTTGCTAATAATTCCTGCAACTAATATGGCTAGTTTTTCTATGTTTTTATTTGCATTTTTCATTCTTGCGTGCGGGCTTGGAGCACTTGAGACTAATGCAAATCCTTATATGACAAAGCTAGGAGATGAGAAAAACGCTTCATTTAGAATTAATGCAGCTCAAAGCTTTAATGGTTTTGGGCAATTTGTTGGACCTATTATTGGCGGAAGTTTGTTTTTATCAATCACTCATAGTGGCGAAAATGCAACTGATACAGAAAAAGAACAAGCATTACTTGAAAATATGTTTAATGTGCAAATGGTTTATGTAGGAATTGCTTTAGTAGTGTTTTTAATCTTACTTGCATTTGTGTTTAATAAAATTCCAGAAGGTAGCGAAGTAAGTGAAGAAGTAGAGTATAAAGACAACTCAAAATCAATTGATGTATTTAAACATAGGCATTTTAACTTAGGTGTATTAGCTCAATTTTTATATGTTGCAGCTCAAGTTGGAGCAGGAGCGTTTTTTATAAATTACGCAGTAGAACATACAGCAAGTTTAGGAGAAAAAGCTTTAAGCGATGAAAAATCAGCATATTTTTTCTCAGCTGCACTTGTTGCGTTTATGATAGGAAGAATTGTTACAACTCCACTTATGAAAAAATTTAAAGGCGAGAGTATTTTGGGGCTTTATTCATTAATAAATGTTGCATTGTGCTTTTATTTATATATTGCTGATGGAATGATTAGTGTTTATGCTTTAATTTTGGTATTTTTCTTTATGAGCATTAGTTTTCCTACTATTTTTGCCGTTGCTACAAAGGATTTGCCATTAAATCAAGTAAAACTTGGTGGCTCAATCTTAGTAATGAGTATTTGTGGTGGTGCAATAATGCCTACAATTATGGGTTCAATAAATGATAGTTATGGCACAGGTGCGGGATTTTTAGCTTTAGCTCCTTGCTTTTTATATGTAGCATTATATAGCTTTTTATGGACTAAAAAGTCATGAAAATAATTGATACACATTTTCATATATGGGATAAAAATGATATTAGTTGGGTGCAAAACGCCCCAACTAGATTGCAAAGAGATTTTTCTTTTGATGAATATTTAGATGAGTTTAGCAAAAGTGATTTTTTAGGTGGGGTTTATGTAGAAATAAATGCAAATAATCCTAGCCAAGAGAGTGCAAAAATGCTTAGCTTTCAACATAAAAAATTACTTGCTTTATGCCTTGCTACGATAGGTGGTGCTAGTTTTAGAGAAGTTTTACATACAAAGCCAAGTGGATATTGCTTAGGCAGTGAGTTTAAAAAGACTATTAATCTAGTAAATGCAAATGATTTAATGTTTGAAGTTTGTATAAACGAAGATGAGCTAAGTAATTTTAGCAAAATTGCAAAGGAATTTAAATCAGGAATTATCTTTAATCATTTTGCAAATATTAAGGATTTTAGTGGCGAAGATAGTTTAAGGCAAATTGCTAAAAAAGAAAATATTTATATGAAATTATCTTGTCAAGATGATTTTATTTTAGGCAAGGATTATTCAAAATTACTTGATATGGCATTTAATATTTTTGGAGAAAGTAGAATTTGTTTTGGCTCAAACTATCCTGTAAGTGAGTTAAAACCAAATGAATGGATTAGAATAATTGAAAATCATTTTAAAAGTGATGATTTAAAAGAAAAGATTTTTTATTTAAACGCAAAAGAAATTTATAAAATAAAGGAGATTTAAAAATGCAAAGATTTGGGCAAATTATAAAAGTTATTCCGGAAAAATTAGCTGAATACGAAAGGCTTCACGCAAAACCTATGGAAGGTGTAAATGAGATGATAAAGGCTTGTAATATTCGTAATTATTCAATTTATAATTTTGGCGAGTATTTATTCGCTTATTTTGAGTATGTAGGGAGTGATTACGAAGCTGATATGGCAAAAATGGCAGCAGATGAGAATACTCGTAAGTGGTGGGCTTGCACAGACCCTTGCCAAATATCACTTGGCTATGCAGGTCAAAAATGGCTTAATATGAAAGAAGTTTATCATTTAGATTAGACTTTTCATATTAAGTTTAAAATAATTCTTATTTAACTAAATTAAATAAGAATTAAAAATATTTATATAAAGAAAAGTTCTTTAGCATTATCTTGTAATATAATTTTAGCTTTATCATTAGTAACTTTTAAAAAATCATCTAAAGCTTTTTGATAATTTATTTTGCTTTCGTAATTTGTATGCGGCCAATCACTTCCATAAACAAAGCGTTTTATATCAAAAATATCGCTTAATTTATCAAATACATCTTTACTAAACGCTAAATCTTCATCTAATCTATAAAAACCACTTACTTTAAAGTTAATATCTAAATTTTTATAATTATTAAACTCATCTAATAATTTAAAAGTATCTTTATTAGGTCTTGCAAGATGATCAATCATAATTTTTACATTATATTTGGCTAAATCATCAATGATAAATAATAATTTATCTAATTCTTTATGTAATTCTATGTGAAGATTAAATTCTTTAATATACTCTAAAGCTTCTTTATAATCATCAAAATTAGGCTTATCTTTTCCTATTAGATTAAGCCTTAATCCACAGACATTTTTTTCTTTTAAATCACTAATATTATTAGGGTCAATTACCACAATTCCCCTTAAATTAGAATGCTCTTTTAAAGCTTGTAATAAATATGAATTATCAAAACCTAAAAAACTAGGCTGAACTAAAACCCCATAAGAAAAATTAAATTCCTTTAAATTAGCCAAATATTGTTCGCAACTTGCATCATAATTTGGCACATATCTAACTACGTTAGCCGAACTTATATTTGCTCTAAAAATGTGAGCGTGAGTATCTATATACATAATTCTTCCTTAAAAAATATTCATAACAATAATTCCAGCAATTAATGCTGCTATTAAACCTATAGGAATTGCTCTTACAAGTAAGCCTTTAAACAAACTATCTTTATGTTCGTTTGCAATCGCTCCTAAAACCAATGAACCTCCAGAGCTAAATGGAGAAATAGCACTAGCTTGTGCTCCAATTACTATGCAAGTAAATAACACAACTTCACTAAAACCACTTGCATTGCTTAATGTAGGCACAAGTGGGAAAAGTGCAGGAGTAACCACTCCTAAAGTGCTAGAAAATAGCGACATAATAGCTGCAATTATCATCATCATAATAGGGACAATTATTTTTGGCACATTGCTTTCTACAAAGCCTGATAATTGATTAATCACACCTGCTTTAGTAGCAATGCTAACAAGTATCCCAACTCCGCAAATCATAATCAAAGTTCCCCAAGGAATAAGTGCTATAACTTGCTTTTCATCTCCTAGTTTTAAAAGCAATGATATAGCTACAAAAACAATAGCTATTAATCCTATATCTATTTTAGAATTTATAAAAGTTATAGTTTTTTCATTGGGAAATGCAATGTGCAATAAAGGAAATGCTAATACAAAAACCATCATAAGTGCCATTAAAATTAGTGTGGTTTTTTGTTTATCATTAAAAGTAATTTTTTCGCTTAATAATTCTATTTTTATATTAGATTTTTTTGCTTTAAATACAAAAAGACTGAT
The DNA here is from genome assembly GCF_020137635.1 of Campylobacter sp. RM12642. NCBI lineage: Bacteria > Pseudomonadati > Campylobacterota > Epsilonproteobacteria > Campylobacterales > Campylobacteraceae > Campylobacter > Campylobacter sp. RM12642. The sequence continues at coordinate 24,583 of NZ_JACGAT010000002.1, read as the reverse complement.
TACAAAAATAGGCAAAATAAAAGTAAATAAAAATATCACAAAAGCATTAGAAAATGCAATATCAGGATTTATACTTGATTTTTCCATAAGAGAGCGAAATATTATTCCACTTTGAGAAGTTGGGAAATTTGCCCCGCCTAAAGCACCATAATTAATAGCCATAGCTCCACCAACCCTATCAAGACCTGTTTTTTCGCAGAGTAAAAAAGTAATTGGAGCCATAAAGGCTAAAACACTATAAAATCCAGCACCCATTGCAGCAATTAAAGCCGATACTAAAAATATCGCATAAGGTAAAAAATATGGATAATTTTCAAATTTTTTAATCAAAAACGCAGCTAGTTTTTCTAATGTCCCATTAACACTTGCGAAATTATAAAATAACGAAACCGCAAAAATAACAAAAAATATAGAAACAGGCCAATAAGAAATAATTTCTTTAGGCTTTAAATCCATAAAAAACGCACCAATAATATAGGCAAATATAATTGCAAAAAATCCTATATTTAAGCGAGTTTTATAGCCAATTAGAATTGATAAAATAATGGCTAAGATAATAAAACTTGTAAGCATATTAATCCTTTAATTAAAAATATTTTTTTAAATTCTTTTTTAAATTCTAAATAATTTATGTAAAATAACATTAATTTGATTAACAAAGAAAAGGAGAAATAGTATGAATAATTATGAATTATTTTACAATGAAGCTAAGAATATGTTTAAAGATAGGATATTTAATGACTATCTTAGATGTTTTGCTTATGGAATTGATGCGTCTTGTTATAAATATGTCCCTAAGATAGTAGTAATAGCAAGAAATGAGAGCGAAATACAAGAAATAATTAGACTAGCAAATAAATATAAAACTCCATTAAACTTTAGAGCAGCAGGAACTAGCTTAAGCGGTCAAAGCTCAACGGATAGTGTTTTAGTAGTAATTAAGTTTGCATTCAAAAAAATCGCTATAAATGATGATGCTAGCGAGATTAGTTTAGGTTGTGGTGTTGTTGGAATTAATGCTAATTTATCATTAGCTAAATTAAGTAAAAAAATTGGTCCAGACCCTGCTACGATTAATTCAGCTTTAATTGGTGGTATTGTTGCCAACAACTCAAGTGGTATGTGTTGTGGAACTAAGGATAATTCTTATAAAACTTTAAATAGTATTAGAGTGATATTAAATGATGGAACTATCCTAGATACTAAAGATAAAGCAAATGTGGAAGAATTTAAAAGAACTCACGCTAATTTAATTAATGAAATTAGAGCTATTAAAGAAGAGATTAAAAATGATAGCGAATTATATGAATTAATTAAACGCAAATTTAAAATCAAAAACACAACAGGCTATGCTATAAATTCTTTCATTGATTATGATGATGAAATAGATATTTTAGCTCATTTATTTGTAGGTAGCGAAGGGACTTTAGGTTTTGTTAGTGAAGCAAGACTTAAAACTATTGATGATTTACCTTATAAAGCCTGTGCTTTATTGTTTTTTAATGATATTAGTGACGCTGCAAATACTATTAGTGAATTTGCAAAATATGATTTTATAAATTCAGCTGAAATTATGGATTATGCTAGTTTAAAAGCTGCTAGTAGTTATGATGAATTAAAAGATTTATTAAGTGATATAAAAGACAATAATACCTGTGTATTAATTCAAACTGAAAGCGATAATGAAGAAGTTTTAAATGCAAATATAGTTAAAATTAAAGAGCTTTCAAGCAAAACTTTTAAATCATATTATTCTAAAGAAAAAAGCGAATATGATTTATGGTGGAAGATTAGAAAAGCGCTTTTACCAATAGCAGCTAGTAAAAGACCTGTTGGAGCTACTGTTATTACTGAAGATGTGTGTTTTGAGATAAAAGATTTAGCAAATGGTATTAGTGCTATTCAAGATTTATTTAAAGAATTTAATTTTGAAGGTATTATTTTTGGTCACGCATTAGCTGGAAATATTCACTTTATCATCACTCCTAATTTAAATGATAAAACCGAATTTGAAAATTTTGCAAAATTAGTAGAAAAAATGTCAAGTGTAGTAGCTAGTTTTGGTGGAAGTATCAAAGCAGAGCATGGCACAGGAAGAATGGTTGCACCTTTTGTTGAGATTGAGTGGGGTAAAAAAGCTTATGCTATAAACTGCAAGATAAAAGATATTCTTGATAAAGATAATATATTTAATCCTGATGTAATTATTACAAAAGATAAAGATATTTATAAGAAAAATATCAAAAACCAAAGCCCTGTTGATGAAGCTTTAAATTTATGTATGGAATGTGGATTTTGCGAGAGATTTTGTCCATCAAATGAAATCAGCCTAAGCCCTAGACAAAGAATTGCAGTGCTTAAAGAGATGAAGAGTTTAGAAGAATTAAACGACGAAGATAGCAAGAAAAAATTAAAAGATATGAAAAAGCTTTATAATTTTTATGTAGATACTACCTGTGCTGCTTGTGGGGTTTGTTCTATGGTATGTCCTTTAGGTATTAATTTTGCTGATTTTAGCTTAAAATATAGAAAAGCAAATCAAGGAGCTATTTCAAGAATTATCGGTAATTTTGCTTATAATCACCACGAAACTACTTTAGCTCTAGCAAAAACTTCTTTAAAAATTGCTAATAAATTTGATAATTACAAATTAAATAATTTACTAGCTACATTTAATTTACCACAAAGTAGAAATTACTTGCCTAGAGCAAATGATTATAAGTATTCAACAAATACTCAAGAAGAAAATGTTATATATTTTACAAGTTGTTTAAATAAAGCATTTAAGCCTAATGCAAAAATGAGTGATAAAAGAAGCATTCAAGAAGTATTTGAAAGTCTATGTAAAAAGGCAGGAATTGGAATAATCTACGCTCCAAATGATTTATGCTGTGGAAAGGCTTATGAGAATTATGAAAATATTCAAATTGCTAATGAAGCAAAATTAAATGAGTATTTATCTAATCAAAATTGCAGCGTTGTGATTGATCATTCTGCCTGTTCGGCTAAGGTAGTTAAAAATCATAAAGGTAAAGTTTATGATTTGAGTGAATATTTATACAAAGTAATTGCTCCAAGATTAAAAATCACAAAAGTAAATGAGCCAATAGGCTTATATATTATGTGTGCTGCTAGAAAAATGCATATAGAAGATAGCATAATGAGTTTAGCTAAATTATGTGCTGATGAAATAGTAATTGATAATGATACATACTGCTGTGGATTTGCTGGATATAAAGGCTTTTTAACTCCTAAGCTAAATATAAGTGCTACAAATAATTTTAAGAAATTTTACTCAAGCACTAATGTTAAAAGAGGTTTTAGTTCATCTAGCACTTGCGAAGTAGGACTTAGTGATGCTACTAATATGTCTTGGCAACATATTGCTTATTTATTAGACGAATGCAGTAATTAATCATTGAAAGAATTTGAAAATTAATTTTCAAATTCTTTAAGCTTGTGTTACTAAAAGTAATACAAGCTTTAATATTTTTATTTTTTTCTATCTTTTTATCAATATATCTAGTATCCTAAAAACATAAGTTAATAAAGGAGTAAAATGAAAACTTATGTTTCTAAATTAGTATTAAAAGATACTATAGGTATTGGTGTTTTAGTTGTTAAAGAAGAGCTCTTTAGTAGAGTAGAATTATTTTTAGAAAAAGATTATCAAAAGAGCATAAAAGAATTAGCAAATATTTATGGTTTTAGTGAAGACGCAATTGATTTAAGAGATAAGATTATTTTTCCATCGGCTATTGATTCTCAAGTGCATTCTCGTTCTCAAGCAAATAATGAAGATTTTGAACTAGCAAGCAAACAAGCAAGTGCAGGTGGTGTTAGTGTAATGGTAGAAATGCCTTATGATGCAGGATTACTTATATCAAACGCAAATAATTTTAATAAAAAATTAAAAGATGGCTTAGAAAATTCTTATGTTGATTTTGCTCTTTATGCGACCATAAATCCAGAAGATGGTATAAAAAATATTGAAGAATTAATAAAATTAGGTGCTTGTGGCTTTAAATTATCTTTATTCGGAACAGACCCTGTTAGATTTCCTAGAATACCACCATATTTAATGTATGAAGTTATGCTTGAATGTGCAAAATATGATGTAATGGTAGGAGTGCATAATGAAGACCATGAAAGTGTTATTTATCTAACTGAAAAAATAAAACAAGAAAGAACAGACTATAAAGCACATAATTTATCTCGCCCTGAGTGGGTTGAAAATATAGCTGTAAATACTATATATGAATTAGGAGCTAGTGCAAGAGCAAAAGCTCATGTTGTTCATGCTTCTAATAAAAGAGCTTTAGAAATTGCTAATAATTATAAAAAAGATGGCTACAAAGCTAGTGTTGAATGCTGTTTGCATTATTTAATTTGCTCTGAAGAAGATGAGGTTAGAAGATTAAATGGTATTGCTAAAATCAATCCACCAATAAGAGATTTAGCCAACAAAGAAGCTATATGGGAATGTTTAAAAAATGGCTTAGTTGATGTAGTTTCAACAGACCATGTAAGATGGAGTAAAGATAGAAAAAGTAATGAGAATATATTTTTAAATTCTAGTGGAGCTGCAGGTCTTGAAGTGTTATTACCTTTATTTTTAAGTGAATGTAAAAAAAGAAATGTAGATTTAAGTTTAGCTTCTAAATTACTATCAACTAATCCAGCGAAATTGTTTAAATTGCCAAATAAAGGAGAATTAAAAGCTGGAAATGATGCTGATTTTGTTATTTTAAGCGAAGATACTTATAAGTATTATGCAAAAGATGGTTTTAGTAATCTTGATTATAGTTTGTATGAAGGCTATGAAATGCTTTATAAAATAAATGAACACTATGTTAGGGGTAATAAAGTATTTGATGGTAAAAATGTATATAAATTTAATGCAAAATTTATAAATCCTAACGAGAATTGATATGAAAATACTTGCAGATGATATTAAATTTCATATAAATAATTTAGCAAAAATTACAGAAACAAATCGTCCTTTTACTAGATTGGTATTTACTAATACTTATGAAGAAGGTAGAAAATATATTAAAAATCATTTTTTAAATTTAGGACTTAATGTTATATATGATGATTTTGCCAATATGTTAGCTATTAAAAAAGGCAAAAGTAATGAATGTATTATAGTAGGTTCTCATAGCGATACCGTTGCTAGTGGTGGTAGATTTGATGGAGTTTTAGGTGTTGTATCTGCTATGGTAATTGCTACAGCTTTAAAAGATATACAATTAGATAAAACTTTAATTTTTTGTGATTATTTAGGAGAAGAGCCTAATTATTTTGGTTTATCTTGCGTAGGTTCTAGGGGAATGTCTGGTAATTTGAGTAAAGAACAACTTGATATTAAAGTTAATGATACTAAATTATCAGATATGATAATCAAATCAGGTGGTAATAAATCATTTAGAACTTTTAATGAATTAGGAATAGGTAAGCTTATTGAAAGTTATGAATTGCATATTGAACAAGGAAATATGTTAGAGAGTTTAAATACTAAGATTGGTATTGTAAATAAAATTGTAGGTATTTCAAGATTTAATGTGGAATTTAAAGGTTTAAGCAATCATGCAGGAACAACAGCTATGCATTTAAGAAAAGATGCTTTATTAAATTCTTCAAAATTTATCGTATGGTTAAATGATAAAGCTATTGAGTATTCTAAACAAGCTTATACGGTGGCAACCGTTGGGGCGTGTAGTGTAATGCCTAATGCTGCTAATGTTATTTCTAATAGTGTAAAAATAAGTATAGATTTAAGAAGTGAAGATGATTTAATAAGAATAAATTTTATTAAAGAGATTGAAGAAAAGCTAAAAGATTTAGACGCTAATTATAAATTAGTATCAGATTCTAATGCTACTCCTGCTGATGATTTAATTATTAAGAATTTAAAACAAACAGCAGATGAGCTACAAGTAAGTAATATTATTATGCCAAGTGGGGCAGGGCATGATAGTGCTTTTATAGCTAAGATAGCTTCTATGGGTATGATTTTTATACCTAGCAAAAATGGTTTATCTCATCATCCTGATGAAGAAAGCTCATTTGAAGATGCAGCTATTGGCACTCAAATTATTTTAAATAACATATTAAGGAGTGGTTATGAAAAATAGAACAAGAACCGTTATAGCAGCTTCTATGGGTAATGCTTTAGAATGGTATGATTTTTCTTTATTCGCATTTTTTGCAGTATATATTAGTGCTAATTTTTTTCCAAAAGAAGCAGACCCAATTACTAATATGATTAATACTTTTTTATTATTTGGGGTTGGTTTTATAGCAAGACCTATTGGTGCTATACTATGTGGCTATATAGGTGATAAATATGGTAGGAAAAAGTCTTTATTGCTAACTATTTCAACAATGGCTATAGGAATAATTATTATAGTATTAACTCCAAAATTTCAAGATATAGGATATTTAGCTCCTATTATGCTTTTAGTAGCAAGATTATTTCAAGGATTTAGTGCAGGTGGAGAAATCGGTGGGGCAACTAGTTATTTATTAGAAAATGCTGATAAAAAGCAAAGATTATTATATGCTTCATTTTTGCAATCAACCATTGGAATTGCTAATATATTATCTGCATTAGCTGGAGTTATTATTACTACTATATTTACTACTCAAGATATTTATGATGGTGCTTGGAAATATGCTTTTGCTTTCGGGCTTTTGATTATTCCTATTGGCGTATATATTCGTAATAAATCTAATGAAAGTGCAGTTTTTATTGAGCAACAAAAAGAGAACAAAAACAAAGCACCTTTAAAAGATTTATTAAAAGATTATAAAGGTAGAATTTTTACAGGTATGCTCTTTAGCACATTATGGACTGCTGGAGTTTATAGTTTAATTATTTTTATGCCTACTTTTTATCATAAATTCTTAGGCTATGATATGCAATTAGGCTATACTGCTAGTTTTTTAGGAAATATATTTTTGACATTAGGGTGTTTTTTTGCAGTGTTTATAGCACATAAAATTGGTCTTATAAAATCTCTTATGATTTCTATTGGACTTTTATCTTTTATTCCATTTTTGGCTTTATATGTTTTATTAGGTAGTAGCAATGCTTTTTTATTATTTGCTATTCATATAATTTTATGTTTATTAATTAGCTTTTTTGTTGGATTAGCACCTGCTATTATGAGTTTATTATTTCCTGCTCATGTAAGAAGTAGTGGTTTGAGTATTTCTTATAATTTAGTTGCAATATTTTTTGCAGGATTTACTCCGGCAATTATTACATATTTAGCAAAATTTAGCTTATTTGCTCCTGCTGCTTGGACTTTATTGTCTTGTATTTTAGCTTTTTGGGGAGTTGTAAGAATGAAAAAATTAGGTCTTGATAATTGGCAAGAGTTTTAATTAAAAAGAATTTGAAAATTAATTTTCAAATTCTTTAATTGTTTTAGACTTGTCTTATTACATCAATTACACTGCCATCACGATATTCAACGACGGCTACTATTCTTTTATTTGATTTTTCATATTCACAAACTCCGCAAATATCATTTGCAATACTAGCTAAGTCTTTTATATCAAGTATTTTTAGCCTTGAGTTTTTTAAGGTTTTTGCCAAAGTTTTATCATTTAGTGCAATTCCGTATTCGCAAACAAGTGCATTAATGCTTTCTCCTGGAGTTGTAATTGAGTTTATTTTTTCTTTAACGATAGCTTTTCTAGTCCTAATTAAATTAGTAGTAATTATTGCTAGTTTTGCTCCTGCAGCAGCGTCGCTATGCCCACCACTTCCGCCCATAATATATCCATTTGAACTAGTCATTACATTGGTATTAAAATTAGTATCAACTTCAGTTGCTCCTAAAACAACGCAATCAAGTCTATTTACTATAGGAGAGCTTGTGTGAATGTTTGCATACAAACTTGAGCTAACTTCGTAATGATTAGGATTAGTTTGCAATGATTTTAAAGCTTCTAAATCAAAACCTTGAACATCAAAAATATTATTAAAATACCCTTCATTATATAAACTAACTAAATATGCAGTTATTCCGCCCATAATAAATGAGCCTTTGATATTTTTTTCTTTCATAATTTCTTTTACATAATGAGCACTTGCAAGGCTTATCCCACCAGCTCCTGTTTGAAATGAAAAACCATCTTTTAAAAGCCCACTTTCATCTATTAAATTAGCTGTTGTTTTAGCAATTTTTAGCTGAATTGGGTCTTTTGTAATATCAGTTGTGCCTGATTTAATACCATTTGGATCACCTATCTCATCAACCATTAAAACATAATCAATCTTATCTTGAGTAATACTAGGATTGCTTAATGGATAAGGATAGATAGTATCGCTTACTGCAACGCTAACTTTAGCAAAGTCTGCATCAGGCATAGCATAACCGATTGAGCCAAAGGCATTTTTACCCATAGTGCCGTTTATATTCCCTGCGTTATCAGTTGCACTTGCTGCAATAAATGCTACATCAATTTCTAAATCCCCTGCATAAATTGCTCTAGCACGACCGCCGTGGGTTCTAAAAATAGCTACTTTTTTAAATTCTCCACGAGAAATAGCATTTGCGACTTTTCCTGTGCAATAGTTTGTATCTATTTGAGTTATTATTCCTTTTTTTGCATATTCTACTAAAAAATCATGAGTTGGAAAAATTGCACTAATTGCTAGTTTTAAATCATTTATGCCTAGCTCTTCACAAGCTTGTAAGATAATTCCTACTACTTTATCCCCATTTCTTAGATGATGATGAAATGATATTGTATCTCCACTTTTTAAGCCTGTTTTTTTGATTAATTCTTTTACATTTGTATAGACTTTATTATCAGTTGGGTTTGATAGTTTTATATGCTTTTTAAGTGATTTTTCTTTAGGTTTTAAGCTAAATGCTCCGTTAAAAGCAATTACTTCTCCATAATCTTTAATATAATCAATATTCATAGAATTTCCTTTAAAATCTTTTTAGCACGACTAACAATAGGTGCATCAATCATTTTGCCATTTAGTGAAATTACTCCACTTTTTTTAAGTTCGGCTTCTTTTATAGCGTTTAGGACTTGATTAGCCCAGATTATTTCTTTTTCGCTAGGTTTAAAGCAATTATGAATAATATCAATATGCCTTGGGCTAATTACTAATTTGCCATCAAATCCTAGATTTTTAATATAAGTTGTATCGGCTATTAATCCATTTTCATCATTTATATTTGTATATGGAGTATCTATTGCATCTATTTTTGCAGCCTTACATACATTTAATAAATAATTTCTAGCAAAATCAATCTCAACTCCACTCTCGCTTCTTCTTGCATTAATTTCGCTCGTATAATCTTCTGCACCAAAGCAAATAGCACTAACGCCATTTAAAAATGCTAATTCTTTAGCATTCAATAAGCCAAGTGGAGTTTCTATTAAAAGTAAAATTTCAATTTTTGGATTTAAATTCTTAGTGTATTTGATAAGTTCTTTAATCTCTTCTACATTTTCAGCTTTTGGGATTAATATGCTATTAATTTTAGTTTTTGATAGTGCTAAAATATCGTTTTTTGCATTCTCTAAATTAATTCTAACTATTTTTTCACATTCATAATTTAGCCTAGTTAAGGCATTGCAAACTAGATTTAAGGCACTATCTTTTTGCATAGGACTTACTGCATCTTCTAAGTCAAATATAATAGCATCAGCTCCAAATAATCCTGCGTTTTGAATATTTCCTGCATTATTTCCTGGTATAAATAGCAATGTTCTTCTCATTTTTCTAACCTTTCTAATGCTGTTTTTAGCCTTGCTAAGATACAAAAATCTAAAGCACCTTTATCATTTATCTCTATTAAGACATTTGTATTTTTGTGTTCTTTACAATAATTTTGAATTAAGTTCTTAATATGTTTTGCATAAGGATTTTCTTCTTCGTTTATAAATACGATTTGAAATTCCTTATGTTTTTGAATATTAATTAAACAATCATTTGATTCAATAGTTCCAACGCTAATCATCTTAAACTCCAAATTGTGCAAATAAAAATGTAGCAGCTATAACCGTGCAAGCTCCGCCAATTCTAGTTGAAATCTGTGCAAATGGCATAAGCTCCATTCTATTACAAGAGCCTAGAATTGCAACATCTCCTGTGCCACCAAGTCCTGAATGACAAACCATAACGCAAGAGCATTCAATCTCAAACATATTTAAAAACTTTGCACAAAAATACCCAGTAAGTGCCATAGTAGTAACTACGCTAAAGCAAATTATTATAAAAGCAATATTAATTGCAGCAATTACATCTTTCCAAGGTGTCCAAATAACTCCAACACCTACTAAAAGAGCCCAAGTTAGGTTTTTGCTTACAAATTGATATATGAAATTAGCTCCGTATTCTAGGCTTTTTGGCATTATGTTTAAAACTTTTGTAATAGCAGCCATAATAATCATAATAATTGGAGCAGGAATTGAAATTATCATATTTAATAATTTTCCTATTAAAAAATAGCATACCGCAACGAGCAAACCAGCACCCATTAATTTAATATCAAAAGGCAAGGTATCGTTATTTAAAGAATTGATATTTTCTTCTTTAGTTTTTACTAAAAGCCCGTTTCCACTTAAATGTGGCTTTTTTAGAGCTAGATTTTTTAAATATCCTGCATAAGCAATTGCAAATAAGTTTCCAAGCATTGCAGCAGGTGCTAGAAGTGCTATTATATTTGATGAATTGGCATTGCCTAAAATTTCTGAATAAGCAACACTTAGTGGGATAATTCCCTCTCCAACTCCGCCACTTAAGATAGGAATTGCTATATAAAATACAGCGTGAGCTCCGCCAATACTAGTAATTGAACCTATTAAATATGCCACTATAATAGCTAAAAAAGTTCCTATAAATAAAGGTATAAACATTTTTAAAAACCCTGCAATTAAAATTGCTCGTTTCATACTTAATATACTTCCAACTACTAAAACGCTTATATAAAGATATAAGAAATTAGATTGCTTAATGAAAAATGTTATAGCATCTATTGAGTTTTGATTTAATAAACCATAATAAACCATACAAGATGGAACAAAAATGCTTAATATAGCTGGTCCGCCAATATCTTTTAAAATAGGCACTTTCATACCAATTTCGCCAAGCAGTATTCCTAAAATCATAGTAATAGCAAGTCCGCCTACCATATCTTTAGGAAGTTTTCCAAAATAGCAAGTGAAAAATACAATAAGTGCAAATACACAAAATGCGTATAAATTTACACCACCTATTTGTCTTTCTTTCATAAAAACTCCTTTAAAAATAATTTGAGTTTTCATTTTAAGAAGAATTAAGATTTTGTAAATTTAAGTAATTTAAAAAAGCTTTTAAATAATTAAAATAAGTAAATTAGTTTAATTTATAATATATTTGTGGTCTTCCTTTGGCTTTATATTCTAGTTTTGAAGTAATGTAATTAATTTGTTCTAAATAAGTTAGATATTTTCTAAGAGATATTTTAGAAATATTTGTTAGTTTTTCTAATTCATTGACATTAAACCAAGTATTAAATTCTTTTATTTTATCTTTTATAAGAGCTAAAGAATTTTTATCAATTCCTTTTGGTAATTCATCAATTTGTTTATAAAGAGCTTTATCAATATTTTCTTGATTGATTTTGCTATTTAATAGATTTCTTCTTAACTTATATTGATTTAGTGAGCTTTCAAGCCTATTTTGTTTAAATGGTTTTAGAATATAATCAATTACTCCTAGATTTAAGCTTTTTTGTAAGCTTAAGCTATCATTTCTAGCAGAAATTACAATAATATCAATCTTACTAAACTCACTTTTAATTCTTCTAATAAGCTCAATTCCATCAGTATTTGGCAAGGTTAAATCAAGCAATATTAAATCTATTTCATTACTTAGCAAATAATTTATAGCATCATCTACTTTAGTAAAACAAGCTAGTAATTTAAACTCACTTACTGATAAAAGAATGTTTTTATTAATATCTTGCACCATCAAATCATCTTCAACTATTATTGTCTTAATCATTATTAATCCTTAAAATTACACTAAAAGAGCTTCCATTTTTTAATTTACTAACACTTATTGTTCCATCATAATTAGCAACAATTTTAGCACATAAATAAAGTCCATATCCTCTAAATTCACCCTTAGTAGAATAGCCTTTAGTAAATAAGTTTTCTTTATTTTGAATGCCGCAGCCATTGTCTTTGCATTGAATTTTTAGGTAGTTTTTATTATTTTTTATAAATATTTCTATATTTTTATTTTCTGTATTGCTTAATGCGTCTATTGAATTATTTATTAAATTTGAAAGAATGCTAATAATATCATTTTGTAAATTACTATCATTTAAATTATCTAAAAATGATTTTTTATTAAGATTTATATTGATTTTCAATTCTTTTGCAAAGGCGAATTTGCTTTCGCAAAAAGCTAGGATTACTTTATCATTGATATTGCATAATAATTTATTTAAATTCTCTTTATTTTTTAAAATCAATTCATCACAATAATTTTTTGCTTCATTTATATTATTATTTTCTAATAAGGCATTTATTATGTGAAGTTTGTTTGAGAATTCGTGATGATTTGCTCTTAGGGCTTCGGCGTATTTTTTGACATCTATTAGCTCATTTGCTAATTTTTTAACTTCTTTTATATCTTTAAAAGACGCTACAACTCCTGCTATATTATTATCTATAAAGTATGGAATTCTATTTGTTAAAATTGTGATTTCGTTTAATATTTGCTCTTGATTTAATTCAGCTATTTTTGTATTTAATACTTTTTGCATATTTGAATGTGGGATAATATTGGCATTTTTTCCTATTAAATCATTATCTACTAAGGCTAGTTTAAAAATATCTTTAGCTTTATCATTTATTAAAGTAATGGTGTTTTTATCATCTACTGCAATTATCCCATCATTTAAAGATTGCAAGATAGCGTTTTGTCTTGCAACTAAACTAGCTATTTGTTTTGGTTCATAACCTAATAATATGTTTTTTATATTTTTATTTAGTATTTTTGCTAGTATTAAAATGATTATTATAAAAATAATTATCAAAACAAAATTATATTTATTTTCTTCTAAAATTATTTGATTTAGATAATCTACGAATACTCCAACTATTACAGCACCTATAATTTGATTATCTTTATAAATTGGGCTAAAGCTTCTAATTGAGCGTTTTAAAGAACCTTTTGCTATTGAGATATAATGTCCTTGTCCGTTTAAAACTTGTTTAGCGTCCCCACCTTCTACTAAAGTGCCTATTAAATCTTTATTAGGGTGGGTTAGTCGCTTTTGGTTTTTATCTATTATTACTATGAAATCAAGATTTAATTCTTTACTTAATTTGTTTATATCTTCATTTAAATTAGGATTATTTATATCAATATTTTTTGCTAGAGTTTTTGATATTGCTTCTATTTTATGAGTAATTTCGTTTTCAATTAATTTTTTGCTTTGTATAAAAATAAAAACAGAAGTAATGCTTAAAACTATAAAAGAAATTAAAAAAAATGTTAAAGTAATTTTTGTAAATAATCTCATTTAAAATTCCTAATAGTTTTTTGGATACATTATATTAAAATCATTTAAGGAATTTGAAATTATGCAAAAAGATTTGCTTCAGCTAGTTTTAGAACAAAAAGAAAAGAGATTTAATGCAAGACTTGAATACGAAAATATTTATAAAACTCCTGTAATTTGCTTTAGTCTAAATCTTCCTTATATGTATAAAATAGCTAATATTAGTGAAGTTAAAGAATTGTTTTTATTCGGAATTAACGAAGCGCTTAGTTTAGGAAATATCATAAATTATAGTGTTAATTTAGATGAATTATTTTGCTTATTTGCGATTGATGATGAAGCTTTAAATATAAAAAAACTTACTATATCTTTAGAAAATAAATATAATTTTTCAAGATTATTTGATTTTGATGTGTATTTTAATAACGAGACAATTAAGTTAAGAAATGCAGGTAGGAAGTGCTTTTTATGTGATGAATTAGCCATAGTTTGTCAAAGAAATAACACTCATACAAAATCTAGCATATATAAAAAACTTGATGAATTATTTGATGATTTTTATGTGCATATTTGCATAAATAAAAGTATTAAAAATAATTTTAGCAAAGCTGCTTTAAAGGCATTATTGTATGAAGTTAGCTTATCTCCTAAAATCGGCTTGGTTGATAGATTTAGTTCAAATTCTCATAATGATATGAACTTTTATACTTTTTTAGATAGCGTAAGTGAATTAAGAGAATATTTTGATAGCTTTTATACTTTAGCAAAATTATCAAAAAGAAATGATTTTATTAGGCTTAAAAAAATAGGTCAAATAGCAGAAAAATCTATGTTTAATGCCACAAATAATATAAATACTCATAAAGGTGCTTTATTTTTGTTTGCGATTATGATTTTTGCTTGTAGCAAAAGTGAAGATGAATTATCGCTTGAAAATATCTCAAAAATTACAAAAGATCTATGCGTAAATCTATGTCAAAATGAGTTAAACAACAATCTTAATTCAATCGGTGGGATTTGCTTTCAAAGATTTGGGATTAAGGGGATAAGAGATGAGGTTGAGAAAGGATTTATAAATACTTTTAAGGCTTTTAAATTCTATCAAGCTTTTGAGATTAAAAATGATATAAGTTTGTTAAAGACTTTATTTTATATCGTATATTTAATAGATGATACGAGTTTAATAAAAAGATTAAATTATAATTATGATAATTATTTACAAGTAAAAAATACTTGCTTAAAACTTAGTAAATATGATGATAGTAAAATAATAAAAATTATTAATAAATTAAACAATTTATACTCAAGTAAAAACATTAGTTTTGGTGGAAGTGCTGATGTTTTATCATTAATAATATTTTTAAATTTTATAAAAATAAAATAATTTTTTAATAATTACTTAAAAATTATATAAGATTAAAATTTTTTATAAAAAAAAGTAAAAAATCTATGGAAATATTAAGTTTAATTAATTAAAGTAATACCTTTAATTTATTTTTAAACTTAAGGAACAATGATGAAAAAAACATTAATCACATCTATTATTGCGGCTAGTTGCTTGCACGCAGCTGAATATAATATATTCATAGCCAGCTTTAAAAAAGACGATTATGCTACATTAAACAAAATAAAATCAAATATTGAAAAAGTTGTTAATAGTAGCAAATACGCTAATGAATTGGTGGTAAAAGCAAGAGCTAGTGACCCACAAAGTGCAAATAATAGCACATATCACACCGTAGTTGTTGAAACTGCTGATATGTCTAAATCAAAAGTAACAGAGATTAGAAACTATCTTCGCTCAAATTCTATCTATAAAGACGCTTATTTTACGACTAGAAAACCAAATGAACCTAAATTTGCTAAGGTTGATAGCGAAGTAGATACTAATTTAAACAATGACGAATTAACTAGCGAACCAGCTGTTGTAGATAATAATTCATCTGTTTCAAGTATGTTAGATAGTTTAGATGAAAAAAATGATAATGGTTTAAATATTCCTGCATTTAACAATGTTGAAGACACTAATTCAATTACTTTAAATAAAATGATTGCTAGTGTTCTTGATACAAACCCAAGTGTAAATACTTATAAACAAGAATATTTAAAATCTTTAAAAGACTTAGATATAGCAAGTGCTGAATATTATCCAATGTTAAATGTATATGCAAATGGTGGATATGTTAATAAAAAGCATAAAGTTAATGTAAATCCTGAACAAAAAGGAACAGGCACAACTCACGATGCTTCAATAGTTTTAACAGAAAACTTATTTAATGGTGGAAAAGATATGAATGGCAAGGCTCAACAAAGCCACATTACAAATTCTACAGCTTATAAAGTAATTCAAAATTCAAATGAAATCGTATATGATAGCACTAAAGCATATTTAGATATGATAAAAACTAAACTATTACTTGAAATAGCACAAAAAAATGTAAAAGCTCACGAAGATATTTATGCTCTAATCAAAGATAGAACAAGTTCAGGTTTTGCAAGAGCTAGTGAAGAAAGACAAGCAGGAAGCCGTTTAGCACTTGCTAAAAATAACTTATTATCAGCAGAAAACGATTTTAAAGATGCTGAATCAAGATTTACAAGATTATTTGGTAAAAATGTAGATATTAATTCTCTTGTAATGCCAGAATTTACTTATGCAATTCCTAGTTCAGTTGAAGGCTTAAATGAAATTAGTAAAAAATGTAATCCAAGTGTGAGAATTCAAGCTGAAAATATCAATGTGCTTGAATATGAAACAAAGGTTAAAAAAGGAAATTATTTACCTAAATTAGACTTAGAATTAAGTGCAAACTATGCAAAAGATAAAATCTTTAGAGATTTACAAGCAGATACTAAAGATACTTCAGCAGGTGCTTATTTAAGATTTTCATACAACCTATTTAATAAAGGTCAAGATAAGCTAAATGTTGAAAAAAGTAAAATCGGAGCATTAGCAAGTCAAATGGATTATAATGCTACTTTAAGAGAATTAGAAGAAAGCAATTCATACGCATTTAATTCATATAAAATTAGTAATGATAAATTAAATTATTTAAATGATTATGTTGAATATGCTAAATCTACACTTTTAACTTATGAAGATGAATTTAAAATTGGTAAAAGAGATTTAATCAATGTATTAGATGCTCAAAGCGAATATTTTTCAGCTGCTAAAGAATTAATTAATACAAAGAGCAATATTTTATTAACCCAATACAAAATGCTTGATAATATGGGTGTAATTTCTGAAGGTTTTGTTAATGGTTATGCAAAACAATACATTAATAAAGCTTGCTCAATCTCTGATATTAAGTAATTGATGTATAGTAGAATTTTTAAAAGAGTGATTTTATTCACTCTTTTTATCGGTATTAGTTTATCTAGTTCTTCATTCATTAAACCACAAACTTATGTTAGAATGGAGAAGACTTACGGACAAGTTAGTGTTAAAAGACTTGAAAAACTAGATAAGTTAATGCAAGATATACAAAATACAAATGATGCAAATAAATTAGTAAAAGTTAATGAATTTTTTAATGACCCAAGTATTATAAAATGGCAAGATGATATGATAACTTGGGGTAAGACTGATTATTGGGCTAATAGATTTGAATCGCTTGGAAAGGGTTTTGGAGATTGCGAAGATTTCGTAATCGCAAAATATCTTACTTTACTTGATTTAGGAGTTAGTGAAGAAAAATTATTTTTTACATACGTATATGCTAATTTAAATGGCAAATGGATTTCTCATATGGTTTTAGCATATTATGAAAAACCTAACGATATTCCTTTTATTTTAGATAGTAATACAAATTCAATTAAAAGAGCAAATAAAAGAGTTGATTTAAAGCCTGTGTTATCGTTTAATGCTAAAGACTTATTTTTAGCACAACAAGCATCAAGCGGTAAATTATCGGCAAAATCTTCAAAATATACAAAAGATTGGTCTAGTTATTTAGAGAATTTAAAAAAGGGTGATTTATGACTTTATTTAAGCAAATTTTATTAGGTGCTATAGTTTTTATATTAATTATAATAGCTATTGTTGGTGTTAAAAACTATCAAACTACAAATGATTTTATAAACGAGCAATTAAGTGCAAATGCAAAGCATACAGCAACTTCGCTAGGATTATCAATTGCTACTTTAGATAATGTTGATAAAGATAGTGTTGAGCTTATGATTAATGCTATTTTTGATAGTGGATATTATCAAGAAATTAAATTCACTGACGCAAATGATGAGATAGTTTATGATAAAAGTAAAGAAAAAGTATTTTATGGAGTTAGTGATTTATTTGTAAAACTTGTAAATATTAGCACTCCTGTTGAGAGTTTTGAGATTAGACAATGGAATAAAATAGGCACTATTTATGTGCAAATTAGCCCTGCATTTGCTTACGAGCAACTTTATACAACCCTTAAAGAATTGTTTATTAATTTAGTGATTATTTTTATAGTTTCTATGATTTTAATTTATTTTTCACTAAAAGCGATTTTAGCACCACTAAATAAGGTTAGAAAACAAGCAGAAGCTATACTTGAACACGAGTTTATAATACAAAATAAACTACCATTTACCCAAGAAGTTAGAAAAATGGTAATGGCAATGAACTCAATGGTAGGTAAGGTTAAAGATATATTTGATAAAGAGAGTGAAACGCTAGATAAATATAATGATTTGCTTTATAAAGATGAAAGAACTAAGCTATTTAATAGAAGATATTTTATAAATAAATTTGAATCAATTAAAAGTAGGGAAGAATATTCAAATGGATATTGCTTTTTATTAAGCATTAAAGAAACTTATAATCTAAAAAAGATTTTAGGTTTTAATAAATCTATGGAATTTTTAGGAAGATTATCAGATATTTTAAGAGATAATGATAAGGTTTTTGATAGCGAATGTGTGTTTTCAATTAATGAAAATGATTTTGCTGTTTTAGGTGAGAATTCTTTAGGTTTTGAAGAAAACTGCGTAAATTATCTAAATAAAATAAAAGATTTATTTAAAGAATTTGGACTTGATGATAGTGAGTTTTTAATAAGCAGTTCTTTAAGTTCTTATGAAGGAAAAAAGCTAAATGAAATTCTTGCTGAATTAGACTTATTGTTAATTAAAAATAAGACTAATTATTCTTTAAACAAATCAAATAATTCTGATAATATTATCTTAGGTAAAGAGCAATTTAGAACATTTATTTATAACGCTATGAATAATAATGATTTTTGTTTTGCTAGCCAAGAAGTTTTAGGTATTGATAATAATGTATATCATAAAGAATTGTATTTGAGATTAAAATATAAAAATGAATTAAAAAATGCTTCTTATTTTATGCCTATTGTAAATGAGCTTAATTTATCAAAAGAATTAGATATTTATGTATTAAGCAAAGCTTTAAGTGAAGAATTTAAATCAGGAATTTCTGTAAATATTTCAAATGATTTAATAAAAGCAGAAAATTATCAAAAATTAGAAAAAATATTCAAAACTAGAAAAAATGAAAAAGTTTATTTAGAACTTGCTATGAGTAAGGAATTAAATATTAGAAATCTTATTGAGTTTTCAAGATTTGCTAAGACTTATGATATAGCTTTAGGGCTTGATCATTTTACTTTAAACAAAGAAAACTTAAGTATTTTAAATGAATTGAATATTTCTTATATTAAAGTTCAGGCAAGAACATTGCTTGATTTATTAGAAGATGTTAATGCTAGCGGGGCTAAAAATGCTTTAGAAATTATCTTAAATTCAAAAGGAATAAAAATAATTGCAATAGGTATAGAAGATGAAGAAACTTACAACAAAATAAAAGAATTAAATATTAATTTAGTTCAAGGAAATTACACAAGTAAAGTTAAGGAAGAAATATGATAAATACAAAAACAGATGAATTGCTAGATTGTCTAGTTATTCTTACTAAGCTTTATAACAATCCTTATAGTGCCGAAGCACTTACGGCTGGGTTGCCTTATGATAAAAATTTAGGCGGTATAGAGCTATTTTCAAAAAATAATAAAAAATCTCTTTTTAGTAGAGCTGCAAAAAGAGCTGGTTTTGCTAGCACATTAGTGAAAAAAGATTTAAAAGATATTCCTAATTTAGTATTGCCTTGTATTTTAATGCTAAAAGACCAAAAAGCATGTATTTTACAAAGTTTTCAAGATAATGATAAATTAAGTATTATTTTTCCAGGATTTGATGGTGCAGCTACATTGGTTAGCAAAGCAGAAATTGAAGAAGAATATTTAGGCTATGCTTTTTATTTAAAAAGAGAATTTGTTATTAAAAATGAAATAAATAATCTTAAAAATAACCCTAATGAGCATTGGTTTTGGGATACGCTTAAAAAATCAAAATCAATTTATGTAGATGTTTTACTAGCTTCATTTATTATAAACTTATTTGTTTTAGCAGGTCCGCTTTTTACAATGAATGTTTATGATAGGGTTGTGCCTAATAATGCAATTGAGACTTTATGGGTTTTAGCTTTAGGAGTATTTGTTGTTTATACAATTGATATGATTATTAAATTAGTTAGAGCTTATTTTTTAGAAACAGCTTCAAAAAAGAGCGATATTATTATGAGCTCATTAATTTATGAAAGAGTGTTGGATATTAAATTAAGTTCTAGACCTGCTAGTGTTGGTTCTTTTGCGCAAAATCTAAAAGAATTTGATACGCTTAAAAGTTTTTTTGCAAATGCTAGTATTGCTGCTATTGTGGATTTGCCATTTTGTATAATATTTTTAGCAACAATTTATTTTCTAGCAGGGCATTTAGTAGTAGTTCCTGTTGTTGTTATGATACTTATTTTAATTTATACATTTAGTATTAGAAAACCTTTACAAACTTCAATAGAAAGCACATATCAAGCAAGTGCATTTAAAAATGGTGTTTTAATTGAGAGTTTAAATACACTTGAGACAATTAAGACTTTAGGTGCAGCATCTTCTTCTCAATGGATATACGAAGAAGCAACAGGAGAAATTGCTAATAAAAGTATAAAAAATAAATTATTATCTAGTTCTATTCCTATGGTTACAGGGTTTTTAGTTCAATTTAACACTATTGCTATTGTTGTATTAGGTGTTTATATGATTAAGGATATGGAGCTTAGTATGGGTGGTCTTGTTGCTAGTGTGATTTTAAGTTCTCGTGCAATATCTCCTATGGGTCAGGTAGCTTCTCTTATATCAAATTACGAGCAGACTAAAACAGCTTATAAGAGCCTTAATGATATTATGAATATGCCAGTAGAGCGTGAAAATGGCAAAAAATTCGTAAGAAGAAATAGTTTCTTAGGTGGTATTGAGTTTAAAAATGTTTCATTTGCTTATCCAGAAGCGAAAAAAGAATCTTTAAGTGATGTTAGCTTTAAGATTAATGCTGGAGAAAAAGTTGCAATTATTGGTAAAAATGGTAGTGGAAAAACAACTATAGAAAAATTAATTATGGGACTTTATGAGCCAAGTAAAGGCAGTATTCATGTAGATGGTATTGATATTGAGCAAATTGACCCCGTGGATTTAAGAGAGCATATTGGCTATGTTTCTCAAGATATTATGCTATTTAAAGGCACTTTAAGAGAAAATATAGTTTATAAAGCACCTTATGCAAGTGATGAAGAAATTATAAAAGCTGCAAATATTTCTTGCGTTAGTGAATTTGTAAATTCTCACCCACTTGGATTTGATATGCCTGTTTATGAGCGTGGAGAAGGTATAAGTGGGGGTCAAAGACAAGCTATTGTAATATCAAGAGCGTTTATAACAAATACACCTATTATGCTATTAGATGAGCCAACAAATCAAATAGATACTCAAACAGAAGCAAAAGTTATAAATAATTTAAAAGAAGCTTGCAAAGATAAAACATTAATAGTAATTACTCATAAACAATCACTTCTTAGTCTAGTTGATAGAATAATTGTAATTGATAATGCTAAGGTAGTTTTAGATGGAAGTAAAGAAGAAGTTTTAGCAAAGTTAGGAGCTAGTAAATGAAAAACTATACAAAAGATGATTTAGATTTTATGAATAGCTTATCACAAGCTGTATTATCAAAAAGCTCTCAAAAAACAAAAACTATGCTTTATATAATTATTACTTGTGTAATTGGTTTGATTGCTTGGATGAGTGTAGCAGAGATTGATGAGATTACAAGGGGGCAGGGCAAGGTAGTGCCTAGTGGTCAAAATCAAGTAGTTCAAAACCTAGAAGGTGGTATAGTTCAAGAATTATTAGTAAGAGAAGGCGATGTTGTAAAAAAAGGTCAAGTATTACTTAAGATTGATAATAAAAGTTTTGAGAGTTCTTTAGGCGAGAGTGAAGTAAAAATTAGTGAGCTTTTGGCTAAAAAAATTAGACTTTTTGCTCAAGCAAATAGTAAAGAATTTGATATTAGTATTTTAAGCGAAGATGAAGTAAATAAAATTTTCCCACAGACTTTAAAAAACGAACAAAGTTTATATGAGAGTAATATAGAGCAATTAAAAGAAAAAATTTCTCAAAAAGAAAGCGAAATAAAGGAACTAAAATCAAAAATCAACCATCTAAGCACGAGTTATAATTTAGTATCTAAACAAAATGATTTGACTTATAGTCTTTATAAAAAAGGTAGTGTAAGTGAAGTTGAATATTTACAAATTAGCAGACAATTAAATGATATTAGGGGAGAATTATCTCAAGCAAGATTATCGCTGCCTAAATTAGAAGCTACATTAAATGAAATAAGATTAGGTTTTATTAATGATTCTAAAAAAGAACTAAACGAAACAAATGCTGAAATTGCTAGAATTAATAAAAGCCAAATAGGTCTTGATGATAGGGTTGATAGAACCTTAGTAAAAAGCCCTGTAAATGGTATAGTTTCAAAGCTTAATGTTCATACGGTTTCAGGAGTAATCAAGCCAGGTGAAAATATAGCTGAAATAGTTCCACTTGATGATAGATTGATTGCTGAAGTTAAGGTTAAACCTGCTGATGTGGCATTTTTAAGAGAAGGTTTAAGAGCTATTATTAAGGTAAGTGCTTATGATTTTAGTATTTATGGCGGACTTGAAGGACAAGTTATGCAAATTAGTGCCGATACAGAAACCAATGATAAAGGAGAGAGTTTTTATTTAGTAAAAATCGTAACAGAAAAAAATCATCTAGGAACAGATGAGCACCCACTAAATATTAAGGTGGGTATGATAGTAAATGCTGATATTGTTACTGGTAAAAAGACTATATTAGATTATTTATTAAAACCAATATTTAAAACCAAACAAAATGCTTTAAGGGAAAGATAATGCAAATAATTATAAATGTAGAAGATAAAGAGCTAAGAACTTATTTAGAAGAAATATTGAATGATTTTAATGTATATTCAACAAATTATTTAGATGTAATAATAGCTAAATACAAAGATGCTAATGTTATAATTTGCGATAATATTGATAGTATAAAAGAATTATCAAAATATAATTTTAAATGCCTAGCTATATCAAAAAATCCAAATTTTATAGAATCTCAAGCGTTTTTAAATGGCAATGCTAAAGGGTATGCAAACGCAAGAATGCAAAAAATTCACTTTATAGATGCAATTAATTGTATTAGTAATGGTGGTATATGGTTATTGCCTGATATTATTAATAATATGATAAGCCTTATTAATCAAAGCTATAAACAAGATAATAATGATTTATATGAATTATTAACTGATAGAGAAAAAGTAGTTGCAAATTATATAAAAGATGGATTAAACAACGCACAAATTGCTAATATTTTGCAGCTTAGTGAAAGAACTATAAAGGCTATAACTTCAACTATTTATCAAAAAGTAGGGGTTAAGAATAGAATTCAATTCGTAATGGCTTTAAAAAATATTGATAAATAAATATAAAGTCCTATTTTAAATTCTTGTTTAAAATAGGATTAAAATTGTATTCTTTTAGTTAATATTTTTAATTAATAATTATTATTACTTAAGTTTTATTTAACTTTGTTTATTTATACTACGCCTTTTTAAATTATTACAAAAAAGGATTTAAATGAAACTATCACAAAAAATTTCCATATATCTTACCGCAGTTTTAATAATTGCATCAGTAATTTTAACTTCATACGAATTAAATAGAGTTAAAACTATTATTAATTCAAATTACAATGAATTAAATAGAAATGATATAACTTTAAAGAATTTGTATATAAATTCTTATATAGATGTAAAATTAAATAATATTAAAAAAATTGCTAAAAAATTTGAAGAAGCAAAAGATGTAAGCCCAAATTTTATTAAGCAAATAATAGAAGATGATAATAAGATTTTAGATTTTAAAGGTTTATTTGTAGGTTTAACAAATGGCGATGTTTATAAGGCTGAATCTGATTTAACTTTTAGATTAATCCCTAATTTTGATGGTAGAACTAGAGCTTGGTATAAAGAAGCTTTAGAATTAAAACAAGCAAATTTATCTTCAGTATATCAAGATGTTTCAAGTAAAAAATCAGCTACAACTATTTTTGCACCTGTAGTAATTGATAATAAAATAGTAGCTGTTGTTGGTGGTAATATTTTAATTGATGATTTTAGCGATGAGATTACTAGAGCAAATTCTTTAAAAAATTCTAGCACTATAATTTTAGATAAAAATGATGAGATTATTTCAAGTTCTAATAAAGATGACTTAGGTAATCCTGAATGGAAAAAAGAATTTGTAAGTAAATTACAAAATTATTATAAAAATGATAATAGTGGTAATTTTATATTTAATAAAAATGATAAAGAATATATAGCTTATTGTTTAGAAGATAAATTAACAGGATATGATGTTTGCTCAATTATGCCAAAGGCAAATATTGATGATACTATTCACAATAGTATGATGAATTCGATTTATGAGTTTATAATATTTATTATTGTAGTTATAGGAATTTTATACTATTTAATCAAAAAATCTTTAAATCCTATGATTGCTATGCAAAATGGTTTAACTGAATTTTTTGAATTTTTAAATTATGAAAAAAATGATGCTAACAAAATCGCAATCACTTCTAAAGACG